>CAZONZ010000265.1:1937-6070 GCA_964581005.1 uncultured bacterium | reverse complement strand
AGGGTGCAAGGTGTGTTGGAATCCCCTTGAGCGGGAGCGTCACCCTGGAGGGCACTACCGCTACACTGAGAAACCTGGTTGCGGGGAGGCTCTTCGATCACGGAGCTTGATCGGTGTGAGGGCTGTTGGCGGCCAGCGGAGTGCAGTTTTTCGGCTGGTTGCTTCTAAGTGAACAAAGATCTATGGGAGATGCCATCGTAAAGAGGATAAGCTTGAGCTGTGTAGTTTATGTGTAGATGAAGTTGCTCTCTCAAGGCTATGCTATTCCCACCAGCGGTGACTTGTTGCATTGATTTCATGATTGCTATTGTTGCATCTGTGATCGGAGAGATTATGGTTGCGGTGATCGATTAGATGGCGCTGTTACTTGCAAAAAATATGAGTTTGATACTCGATGTGGAGCGTTCCTGTAAGTCCTGATCCAAATAGTTTCAAGCATTAGGAGGGTAAAGAGTTTTATCCCAATCGAATTGGCCTAGACCATTATTTTGATCGTCTTCACCTCGGACTTCATAGTGATGCAGTGGATTGAGACGATCTGTGATGGTTGGAGATTCTAGGCTTTGGAGGGGGGATGCTAGGTCTAGAGGCTGGGATTGATAGAGATTGTCAAGGGTATCCCAGGTGGTCCTCGAATGCTCCAGGCTGGTGGATAGACTGAAAGGATCCTGATTGTGGTTTGCTGGGTGGCTTGAGTATAGATCGGTTGATCCGTTAGTCAGACTCGGATCGCTACTGTGGGAGGTCTGATACTGATCTAAGTGGGCTTGAGGAGAAGTGATATGGCTAAAATAGGAATCAGTGCCTGGGCTAGCCTCTAGCTGATTGAGGAGGGTATCCAGTTCTTGGTTAACGTCATTGGAGTTGTAAGTACCGAAGGGATCCTGCATGGGTTACACGTCTCTCTTCATGATTCTGCTGCAGCCTTTTTAGATTATGGATCACTTGCAGTGTTTCGGCATCGGGGGGTGGGGTTGATTTGAGCAGCTCCAGGGCTTTGAGATAGTGATCAAGGGCAGGAGAGAACTGGCCAAGGGTGTGATACAGACGAGCTAGATCATGCAAGCAGCGTGCCTGCTGAGTTGGGAGGTTGAGGTGTTGCCAGAGTCTTAAGCTCATGTTGAGCACGGATTCAGCTTTGTGGGGGAAGCCCCAGCTCACGTAGAGAAGTCCAAGGCTATTCAGGCTGTTGGCCAACGTTGGGTTAGGCTGCTCTTCGATCGGTTGGAGGGTTCGGATTGCTTTTAATAAAAGAGTCTCAGCTTGGCTGTAATGGCCTTGCTTGAGCAGGAGTAGTGCCCAGTCGCTCTCTAGAGTCGGGATCAAGGGATGAGAGGATCCGTAGAGTTGACGGGTTGCTTGGATCGTTTCTTGAAACAGAGTGGCGGCGTCTTCCTGGCGATCGGGTTGGTGAAGGTAGAGGGTGGCGAGTCGGGCTTTGAGAATGAGTAGATCGAGATGCATCGGTCCATAGTGGGTTTGAGCTAGATCTATGGCTTTGTGAAAGATTGCTTCGGCTTGAGAGTAGTTTCCTTGATGGGTTTGTAAATGGGCAAAACCGCTCCAGGCTAGAACAAGGTAGGGATGTTGGTCCGGTTCCAGGATGGATAGGGCTTGTTGGTATAAAGGCTCGGCTTCTTGAAAACGCTTTTGTTCAAGATAGAGATCGGCTAAACCGATCCTGGTGTAGGCGAGGTAAACGGATCTAGGTGGATGGATGGCTGTGCGGATTGAGAGAGCTTGGTGAAAGGCCCGTTCGGATTCTAGATACCTGCATTGGGCTAGATAAACTCGCGCTAGGTTGTCGAGTAGATCCGCTACGTCAGGATGGTCTGGTCCATAGAGATTTTGTTTTAAGGTTAAGGCTCGCTGAAGGTGGGATTCCGCTTGGGTGTAGCGACCGTTTTGAAATAGACCGATGGCGGATCGATGAAGGCTGTCGGCTAGATCAGCTTGGGCTGTTTGAGGTGGTGTAGGTGAGGTAGTGGGTTGGGGTGGATGTGGGGAGGAATCGGGCGATCGTAGGAGTTGCCACTGGCGATCCCATTCGCCTTGGCGGTGATTGGATCCAAAGAGCCATGTCAGGTTGCGGTGTTGGTAGTCCTGATCTCGATCGGTGTAGGGGAGTGGGATGGTGAGGTGGTCCCAATGTTTTGTGTTGGTTCGTTGGCGATGATCTTTGAGAAGATCCAGGCTTTTTAGAGCAAGGAGGGCAGGACGGAGGGCTTTTTCGACTTGATCAGAAGTTGAGAGGTGGAGAAATTGGTGGAGCTGATCCTGGAGCTGGGATGCTGCTGAGGGGGGCTGGCATTGAGGCAGAAGATCAAACTGAGCACAGGTCTGGAGCAGTTGGATCAGGCTGTCGAAAGTGAAGACCACCTTGAGGTGAGTGGGGCAGGTGGGATCCCAGCAGATGGTGAGATCTTGGATGGGCCAGGGATCCGAATGGTAAACGAGCAACGCGGCCAGTAAGAGGTGGGCGTAGCGTTTGCTCTGGGTATAGCCAAACTTGGGCATGGGTGTATCGATCCAACTCCAAGAGCTGCCTGGGGAGCAGGCTGTCCCCAAGCGGATTATAGATCCCCAAGCGCCAAGGGCTGATGGAGTTGGCTTTTGTGAAATTGGGCTGGGGGTTTGTCTGGGGATCAAGTTGGGTTTTAGACTGGATGCGGTTGCGTGGAGGCAAATGTATGACGGATCCTCTATACAGTTGGCAGGATAGTGGGAGTGATTGGCTGGGAGTTGGGGAAAATGATCCTCTCGGAGGTGGTCTGGGTGCGAGCGATCCAGAGGGATCTTCCAGCTATTGGGTTCATGATCGGTTTGATCCGCACCATCCAGAGGGGTGGGTGGTGGGGCAGCCTGGGCAGGAGATGCAGGTTTGGCATCATCAAGATCGAGCGGATGATTGTGGGGTGGTGGCTCAGCAGTTTGTGATTGAAAGTGTGACGGGGAAGTCCTGGTCTGAGGATTATCTGTGTCACGAGGCTAAGGCGTTGGGGGGGTATGCTCCAGGTGAGGGGACTCCTGTAGAGGATCTGGGGCAGTTGGTACAGATGGAAACTCATATACCTGTGGAAAGACACTTTGGTGGGTCTCTGATGGAGATCGAAGCGGATCTAGCTCAGGGGGAGCGGGTGATCGTGGCGGTGAATGAGCAGATGGTGGCGATGCCGGATGCTGGATCGATTTTGGGAGGCTGGGATCCATCGTGGGTGGCGGGTCCGGCCAATCATGCGGTGGAGGTGATTGGGGTGGTGCATCCGTTTGAGGATCCCCTTCATCCTCAGGTGGTGATTAATGATCCGGCGATGGTGGATGGGGCAGGTGTGGAGATCCCGGCAGCTCAGTTTGAACAGGCTTGGGCGGTTGGAGATCATTTTATGGCTAGTACGCATGGGGTCGGATCGGGGGTGAGTGGGTTAGGGGGTGGAGAGGATCTGGGGGGACATGGATCGTTGCATGTACAGGGATGTTCATCGGCTCCTTGGGTTGAGATTCGGAGTACGGGCAATATCTTTTTGCATACTCCTAATGGTTATGGTGGAGAGCTGGTGGGCAGTGTTGATCATCGGAAGTTTTATGGGGACTTCCACACCTACGTTGGCAAGTTAGGGACGGATTGGAGGATCTACGATGCTCATGGAGATGAGATCGGGTATGTAGATTCGTGTTGTAAGGTTCATCGACCGGACGGAAGGGTTGTTTATGAGGCTAAGACGGCTTTGGGAGGAGCAGCCTGGATGCTGTTTGTGGGGATGGGGGGAAGACACTAGGATCTGGGACATGTCAACCAGAAGGGTATGGGGTTAATCTTCAAGGATCAAGGCAATTGAACACGTTTTCGTTTCGATAGGAGAGATCACGATCATGGCGAAGCAATTACCGGGTGATGTGCCGACGAAAAACTGGCTTCAGAAGACAGGGGACTGGGCTAAAGCAGTCTTTTTTCCGTTCAAGTATGGACCTGATCGGTATGCAGAAAATATTGAGAAGCAGGTTGTCAACTCCCAGATCTTGCAGCAACAAAGTCAGGAGTTTCAGCAAGAGATGGAGACTCGACGAGAGCGGTTTGCTGTGGAAAAAATGAAGCTGAGTTACTTGATCCAGACGGAACAGGCGGAATTGAGTCG
>CAZONZ010000265.1:0-1837 GCA_964581005.1 uncultured bacterium | reverse complement strand
GTTTCAGGCGGAACAGGCGAGGTTGAGTCGGGAGGCTCAACGGGAGCTGACGGAGTACATTCAACGGTGTGAAAACTTGAGGTTGCAGAGCCGGATCGAGTTTGAGAAGTTCTTGATGCAGGAGAGGCAGCGGCAAGAGTTGGAGGTTCAACGCCGATCTCAAGAGTTTTCTGTGTTGATGGCGTTGTTGCAAGCTCAGTTGGGGCGGGAGTCTGAGGAGTTTCGCCGGATCTTGGATTCTTATCCTTGGCGAGTTTATCCGACAACGTTGCTTACGTATTATCAGCAGTTTCGAGATGGATCCCGACCTGTGCCACCGTTGGTGGTGATCTCGCCGCCTGAAGTGGAGTTCGATCGTTTTGGCAAAGTGCCATCTGGACTGCCAGGGATCGCCAAGAGTTTGGATGATGAATGTCAAGCGTTTCTGCGCCACTATCCTGAAAATGATCCGGAGCGACCCGTTAGATATGTGTCTGGGATCTGGGATACGAAGCGGATGCGGGGGGATGCGGCAGCGATTGGATTACATGATCTGCTGCAGTCGATTCCGACGATTGTTTTGGAGTCTGAGGTGGAAGGAGATTTCCTGAACTTCAGGATCTTTCATTGGGATATGGGATCACCGAGCTATGGATCTCAGGCGATTTTGTCAAGGTTTAATTACAAGGAGTTTATCATTGAGATCCAAAAGGCAATGGCGCTGAATTGGCAGGTGGAGCGGGAGCAGTTGCAAGCAGCAGGGATTGATCCCACTTCGGTGATTGAACCGGAAAGTACGACGGCGATCCATGAGGACAACTTGAACCAGCTGCTGAAAGAACGGAAGTTGCGCGAGATTGGATCGTCGTCGGTTGAGGTGAGTTATCGATTTAGTCGAGATGGGATCCAGGAGTTGGCGGGGTTTTTGCGGCGATTGCACTGTCTGGTGGCTGGGATCGTGGTGGATGACTATCATCTGGCTGGGTATGGTACGCTGCCCCAAATGCCTCGATTGATCGGGATGCTGGTGCAGGATCGGCCTGATTACGAGGTTGAAGAGTTACTGGGAATTTTGTTGGCGCATTACCGCAGTTTGGCGGAGACAATGGCTAAGGCTGGATCAGCTCGGATCCCCTTGATTATGATCCAGATGGCTCAAGCGTTGACAGCTTTGCCAGAGAGCCGCTGGGCTAGGGAGTTGCTCGATCTGTCGGCTCAGTATTGGTTGCAGGATCGTCAGGTTCCCGCAGGTGAATCAGCGCTGTTGGATCAGATGGGGGTATCCTTGTCGATCGCGGATGTAGATTATGTGACGTTGCTGAATCAGTGTTTGCAGGTTTTAGGAGATCCTCGCGCACTGGATGTGGCTGTATCCTGCTTCAATCGGGCTATTCGATGCCTTCAGGCTGGAGATGCAACTCAGGCTTTGGATGATCTGAATCAGGTGATCCAGTTGAACCCAAATCCAGAAGCCTATTTTCAAAGGGCACAAGCGTATCATCTGTTGCAGCACTATCGAGAGGCTGTGACTGATCTGGATCGGGCGGTGAGTTTGAAGCCAACTTGGGCGGAAGCGTATGAGTTGCGCGGGGATATCTATGGCCAGTTAGAGGATTTTGAAATGGCGATCGCAAACTACAATCAAGCAATCCATCATGGCCTGAGTCGTGTGGCTCAGAAACGGGATGATCTGAAGCGGTGGTGGACGGATGAACGTCGCTTACAGGAAGAAGCAGAGCGGCGGCGGCGGCAAGAAGAGGAAGCTCGAAAGCAAGAGGAAGAGGCGAGGGGCAAGCCGTTTACCTTCACGATCCTCAAAGTCAACAGCAGTGGTGGAGAGATCAGCCGCCTGCAAGGA
>CAZONZ010000264.1:0-6077 GCA_964581005.1 uncultured bacterium | reverse complement strand
ATTCTTGGAAGCCCACACTGTAATCTTTGATTCAGTGTGGGAGGATGTCACCCTCATGAAGACAGAAGCACCTAGGGCTTGATGATCAGCGATTTGGATCAGCAAGGTTACGGAACTGGGTAAATTGGCTTTCAAACAGGAGCTTGATCGTTCCAACGGGTCCGTTTCGGTGTTTAGCGACGATCACTTCTGCAATACCGCGCTCATTGGTATTTGGATCGTAGTACTCCGGTCGATAAAGCATCATCACAATATCGGCATCCTGTTCAATGCTATTGTGGACAATGATCTGGTTCGCCACAAAGTTGTGATGACGTGGCATTTCAATATCAAATACCGATTCTGGAGCACTCGGATCACTGATGGAGGTGACGGGATCCCAAATGAGTTCATCCTGCAGGGCAATGCCGATCTCTTCTTCTAATTGCAGATCATCTAGGTTTTTCCAGCCCTGGCGTGTCAGAAATGGATGGCTTCCAGTCGCACGGATCTGATAATTGAGTCGAGTTTTGACTTCATGAAGCGATTTTTCACCACTACAAAAGACTTTAACGGGTTGTTGGGGAATGAGCCGCCCGCGTTGATTCAAACTCAATAGCCGGGGCAGGGGTTTGGAGGCTGTGAGATTGGCAAGCTGCTCGATCGTCCAAACTTTGCCCTTGTCTGCATCCACCACTTGAGTTTCCCCACCCAGACAACCTGACTCCCGGAGATCTGCGAGTTGAGGTCGCTTATCCGATCGTCCTTCCACCGCACGACTCAGCTGGGACAACACCATGACAGGAGCATTGAGTTCTTTGGCTAAGCCTTTCAGCCCACGGGTGATCCGAGATAGTTCCTGAACCCGGTTGTCAGAGACCGATCCTTGCATCAACTGCAGATAGTCGATCAAGACCATCCCTAACACTCCTCCCTGCTCGACCTGCAAGCGACGGGCTTTTGAGCGGATCTCATTGACTGTGGCATTCGGGGTATCGTCGATGAAGATCGGTGATTGGGCTAGAAATCCGATCGCTTGACTGAGTCGTTGCCATTCATTTTCATTGATCCGACCGGATCGGAGACGGTTGCTATCGATCCGAGCTTCACTGGCTAGCAGACGTTGAACCAGCTGTTCACGAGACATTTCTAAACTAAAGACAGCCACTGGAAAACGCTCACTAGCCGCAACATTATGAGCAATATTGAGAGCAAGACTCGTTTTACCCATAGCGGGCCGACCCGCCACAATGATCAGATCCGATCGTTGTAAGCCTTGGGTAATGTTGTCGAGATCAATAAAGCGAGTGGGAACCCCCGGCAGCCGAGATCCTTCCTGATAACGGGCTTCCAGTTGAGAAAAGAGTTCCAGGAGAATATCTTCGGCAGGGACCAGGGCTCGTTGAACCCGCTCCTGGGTAATGTTGAAGATCTCTTGCTCCGCCTGATCCATCACCTGTTCGAGTGGCAGGCTGGTATCGTAGGCAAGTTTGGCCAACTGGTGACTGGCCTGAATCAGCTGGCGGCGGTTGTATTTGTCCAGAATCAGCTTGGCATACTGATCAACATTGACACTGCTGACCGTTTGCTCCAGTAAGCGCCGGATCGCACTGGCCCCTCCTACACGCTCCAGGAGGCTGTGATCATCCAACCAGGCGGAAAGGGTCATCAGATCGGTGGGACGACCTTGACTGTGGAGTTGCAGAGCTGCCCGAAAAATATCCCGATGAGCCGAAATGTAAAACGCATCAGGTCGGATCATGTCACTGATCCGTGAGATGGCTTCCGGATCCAGCAGGATAGCTCCCAGAATTTCTTCCTCCGCCTCAATATTTTGGGGGGGAAGCCGATCGCCTCCGGTTAAATCGTAGTCATTCAGAACAACCATGCTCTGCGCTGATCCTGCAGCATCCGTAACCATGTGCTACCCCAAGCCTACCGTCCGGTGTGGCATCTGAGAAGCAGGATCACCCTGGTGTCACCTGGAGTCGGATCGTTGCGGTGACTTCAGGATGCAACCGAACCTCGACCGCATACACGCCAGTGGTTTTGATATCTTGATCCAGCAAAACGTTACGGCGATCAATGTCTAAGCCACTGGCTGCCAACACCGCCTCCGCGACATCCCCATTGGTCACCGTTCCAAATAGGGCATCGCCTTCACCCACCGTTTTGTGGATCACAAAGCGGCCAATGGTTTCCAGTGCAGTTTTGTAGCTTTCGGCTTGTTGTTTAGCCGCGATCTTGCGTTCTAGCTCCTGCTGCTCCCACATGGCTTTGACTTTGAGCAGCCCTGGGGTGAGTCGAGAGGCTAGCTGACGAGGAAAGAGAAAGTTGCGGGCATAACCGGGACGAACATTGACAATATCTCCGGCCTTGCCAAGGTGCTCAACGCTTTGGCGCAGCACGACCTGCATGTTTGCTTTAGCCATGATCTTGCTCTGGTTAACCTATGAGATGCTTTATCAAAATTTGCAGTCTTCCAGTATAGGAGATCCACTCGTGATCTGACCAGCTCTATCTGAGCTAGCTGCAGAGCCAAGTTTAGCTAGATACAGCAAATCATGTTATATCGATCTTGGAGTTCTCATCAGGATCAACCGTTATGCAGCCTTCACGTCAACCAAGGATTCAGCAATGGATCCCCAGACTCTGGATCAAAATGGGATCTGTGTTGGGGGCTTTGATTCTTGTCGGCTTGCTCCTGGTGCTCAGCATCCACCCAGTTCGCTCCCAGATTGGCTCAACAACCGATCAACCTTATTTTCTGGCAACAGCTGGGCGTGGAGGGACTTATTTTCCGGTTGGGAATGCTCTGGCTAGCTTGATCACAAGCAAATCGGATCCTGATTTGAACATTAGAATGCGGGCGGTAGCTACAGCCGGATCAAGAGAGAATCTGGAACTCCTACGAAACGATCAGGCTCAATTGGCGATTGTGCTGAGCTTATGGGGCTTGTATTCGCTTGAGGGAGAAGGTCAGTTGGTGAAAATTGATCCACAACCTACTTTGCGATCCATCTGTGCATTATGGCCCAATGTTGAACATTTTGTGATCCGAAAAAGCGATGTTCAAACAGGTACCATCGCTGATCTCTTAAATCTAAAGGGTAAACGCTTCGCCGTGGGAGCCGAAAAATCGGGCACTGAAGGCTCCAATCGTCAGATCCTGGCAGGATTGGGGATCGATCCGCTGGAAGAGAGATTTGAGGTTGTTTATCTTGACTACGCAGACAGTGTTACAGCCTTTCAACAGGGCGAGATCAATATTGTCAACTTGAGTGCCGGTCCACCCGTATCGGCCATGACGCAGTTAGCCACCGCCAGCAACGGATCCATTCAGATCTTGAGTTTTACCGACGAGCAAGTGGATCAGGTAAATCGCGCTTATGCTGATCTCTGGACTCCCTTTCAGTTGGAGGTAGGCACCTATCCCCACCAGGATGTTGCCGTTCAAACGATCAGCCAACCCAACTTTCTCGCGGTCAATGCCAACGTTGATCCTGAAGTGGTTTATCAGATCACCAAAACTCTATTTGAAAATCTATCCTTCTTGCAGAATGCGGTTGTGATCCATCAGGCTAGTCGGCTAATTTCATTGGATAATGCCTTGAATGGTTTGCAAGTACCTCTACATCCTGGGGCCATTCGATACTATGAAGAAGTTGGGATCTCCGTTCCAGAAACGCTCCGCTCCTAGGTCCAGGGATCTGTTCAGTTCGGGTTACGGAGATAACTAAAGATTGCAGACAACTTTAGGACACCAGAACGATCATGAGGCTTGCTACAAAAATGGGTAAAACGCCAGGAGCATTCTAGGTTTATGCTCGATCGGGCAATATGCTCTAAAATCCTTCTCTCCGATCCAAAAGCTGGCAATGATCGATACTGGGGTTAAGCTAAAGATCCCAAGACTTAGGGAATTGCTTGATACTCTGTAATGGGCTCGGAGGCCATCATGCTGGATCGTTGGCGTCAAGATCATACTCAATCTGTGGATCGATTAACCCGACCTCTCGTGAATGTTCTAGAGGAAGCTGTGATTGCTGAAGCCCAACGTCAGATTGATGAACTCGATTCTCAGGTCCGGCTTAAGGTGGATTTGACGGATGTAGCCGCTTACGCCCTTAACCGGATGCAGCCTCTCTATGCCACCAACTGGAACGGTTGGACCCAGCAACGGGAAAAAGCGATCCACCGCTGCAGTGGCGAGATCCGCGATCTGATTCGGAAGGGGATCCGGGTTGTGCTCAGGACTCCAGCCCGGAACTCTCAACCCCTGCCTCAAACCCAGCGCTATCAGGCCATTTTGAAGGGGATCCGTGAGATCCTAGGTGATCCTGAGCTGGAGTGGGATGGAGTGCTCGATGCTCTGCAACAATGGAAAATGGCCAATGATGCCAACCTGATCCTGGAGGATCTGCGTATTTTGGTCCGTGACCCAGACCTAACCTGGGATCAAGTGATCCCGGCCTTGCTGAAGTGGAAGCGAGGGTAGGGGAGACCGAAGCCCGTTGGATGAAGGATCAAGCCCAAGAAGCAGAGACTGACACGGGACATAGATCAGCTAAACTAAGGAGGCAGAATCCACTTAAAATACCTTAGATCAATGGTTGAGCCTTCCCCTCATCCCTATGATGATTGTTTACGACAACGAATGACGGCTGTAGGGTTAAGCAGTTGGGCGGCCTTGCAGCAAAAGGCTGGTATTAGTCGCCGTGCTCTCGATCAACTCCGCAGGGGAGACTGCGGAAGTCTCAAACTATCCCAATTGCAAACTCTAGCCGCTTCCCTGGATTGGAGTCTGGCGACATTACTGGATCAACTCCAGATCTTGAGTTCCGCAGCCATCGAGCCCGGATCTGAAGATCTCGCCTCAACCGAAGATGCTCAAGACTCGCCGACCGCGCCTCTGACTGAAGTCTTGGAAGGATCTCAAGTATCCCAGGATCCTGAAGGTGCTCAAGATCCTGAAGGTGCTCAAGATCTTCAAGAGTCTCAGATGTCTGCAGAAACGTCTGAAGCGTCTCCAGCCACTCAAGATCTGCAACAGCCTCCAGCCACTCAAGCATCTCCAGCCTCTCAACCATCGCTCCCCCAACCGGATGCACTCCAAGAAGGGATCACGACCAGTCGCCGTCAAACCTTTGAGTCTCTCCAACCCCTCCTCACCCAATACCCCAGCGTCCGTCGCATGGCCGAACTCAAACCCGATCTCCCTGCCCAGCACCTAACGGCTCTATTCCGCAGTCTTGATAATCTGATCACCACTTGGGGTTACGACGTCATCGGACCCGCTTGGACCCAAGTTCCTTATGATCCTCAACTCCACCTAGCGGATCAAGCTGACATCACACCGGGTGAAGAGGTTTACATTCGCTTTGTTGGCTATCGAACGGCAGATCAGATCCTTTGTCCCGCTAAAGTTAGCCGAACCCTACCCAGCTTGACTGTTGATCCCGAAACAAGCCCTGATCCCCTCCCCGAACCGCAGGATCCTCAATGATCAGCCCTCCCACTCACTAGCCCAAGAGGGATATAAGGATTCATCCGAAAGCGTGATCGAAAACACTAGGCTAAAAAGCAATAAAGTTCATTGATCGGTAATCTAACGGATCTATTAAGCGTGATTATAACTATTTTTTGATCGGTTTTCCATGAAATTGGCACTGAGCTTTTGGAGAAGAAAAGATTATTGGATCCAAATTCAGTAGTTTCAAGGATCAGTCCGCCAACGTGATTATCCCGTCTTAATTCTGAATTTCCGTAAGTCTTGGATAGTCTGAAGTCTTTCGGAAGAAGATAATTGAAACATCGATCAGCTCAACATTCACTAGGCTATCGATTAGTTTTTGGTAACGGACTAGATCGTTAGCGAAAATCTTGAGCAGATCGGTACCCAGTTGACCCAAAGTTCTGGTTTAACAGGGATTCAGATCCTTTGTGAGTCATGGATCACGGGTTTGATCGTGGGGGATATTCGTCCAAACAGGGTTCGGCCATGATCCCCTCCAACCCAATGAAAGCTCTATTGCAGCTGGATTGCAACTGGATTGCAACTGGATTGCATCTGGATTGCAGCTGGATTGCAGCTGGAT
>CAZONZ010000263.1:3995-6081 GCA_964581005.1 uncultured bacterium | reverse complement strand
AAGAAGCTCCTTTGCACAACAACGACTTGCTTCTTATTCCACTCACGCAATATAGATCCTTTATACAAGAGTTGAGGGATTAGCCGTTTGCGTGACGATGATAGATAATCCGGAGTCGGGTAATAGGTGGCTGATTGTGACCAATCGATCTTCTGCCATTCCTCAGGATTACTAATGTACCTTTCAAAGGGATCTCGAACATTACCAGAGATATAAACGGCCTGAACCTCAACTGAACCAAAATCCAAAACCTTTCCTTGGCTATCATAAGAGACCAAGATGATATCGATGTTACCAGCGGATTGACCCCTAGCATCTTTTAAGCGCACCTCCGTAAGAGACGTCCAACTGACCTTGTCGCCAAAAAAATAACTGGCAGCATTCTCAGCAATCAGCCAATCCTGTCGGAAACGGATCGGGCACGTAATGACTGGACTAGCTCGATGATAGATACTGCAAACACCCAATAGATTATTCGCCTTGTCTTTAGTGCAGTTAGGGACTTTATTGTTATATGGGCATAGCTTGAGTCGGCGATACCGCATAGCTTGCTCTGTAAAGTTATCCGTTGGAAAGCCGAAGACTTCTGCAAGAGGGTTGTTGGACATAAGGATTTACCAAGTACACCACTGATCATTTTAGGGCTACTGTGGCACAAGCAACCGATCTAGAGTAGCACTCCCCATCTCATGAATCAGATCATAGATATTACAGCAATAAATGGATCCATAGGTTAGAGAGCCAACCCAGGATCCACATGTTCTCGTCATTGAGCTAGTTTCGAGGCTTAGGCCCAGCTAGGAGACATTAGATCTCTAGATCTCTTGGTAAGTAATGATCCGGAAGCCACCCAGCAAGAGAGCTAGCGCGATCAAGAGATCCTTAAGGCTTATGGCATCCATCCAGACACGGCTATTCAGCAGGATCAAGCCAATTCCAGCCAGAAGCAGGCCAAACGACAGCCCTACCCACCACCGATTAAACAAGCCCCAGATCCCTAACCCTAGACAGACCACTGCCCCAGCTGAGGGAAATCCCCACCAAAGGCCACGAAATGTGATCTCATCTCCAATAAAGTACAATGAGGCCGCCATCATTACTAGACCTGCAACTCGGACAATCAAATCATTCATGGCATCGATTCCTCTCAGAACACGAAACTGCTGAGAGTATAGACGGTTTCTCCGGATCTTGCCTAGATATCGTTCCTTGTTTCCAGCCTGAGGACAAAATGATCACAATTTTCTTACATTCTCACTCCCCTGCTGGTCTGGATCAGGGCCAAATCTCTAAACATTGCTTAAGCGTTGTAGCAACCGTCGAGAACTCATGAGGCTCAACGGTAGCCTATTAATCCCGATCAGAGACTCGAACACAACCTGGATCAATCATTGTGAAGCTGATCATAGGGATCATACGAATCATAAGGATCATTCGGTTTAGAGCTGAGCAAACCAAATAAGGGTCCTAGCATGGCCCCGACGACAAATCCACCTGCATGAGCCCAGTAAGCAACTCCACCCCCTTCCATCCCGATCATTGTCCGAGTCTGCAAGGTCAACACCCCATAAAAGGCTTGCTGAATAAACCAGATCCCCAAAAAGATCCAGGCCGGGATCTGAATCGTGGTGATGAAAAAGCCTAGAGGGATCAGGGTGATCACTTGAGCTGAGGGGAATCTTAGAATATACGCCCCCAAGATCCCCGCAATGGCACCACTTGCCCCTAACGAAGGAATATCAGAGGTTGGATTAAAGAACCATTCAGCCAGAGAGGCCAGTACACCACAGAGTAAGTAAAAGATCACATAGCGGACATGCCCTAACCGATCCTCGACATTATTGCCAAACACCCAGAGGAACATCATATTGCCGCCCACGTGCAAAAAACCACCATGCAGAAACTGGGCTGTGATCAAAGTCAGCCACTCCGGTCGGGGCTGGGGAGGCAATTCTCCCTGAAAGCTCAAGGTTAGATCACGGGGCACCACAGCCCAGGTCTCGAAAAACTGCTGCAACTGAGGCGAGGTCAGCGTCAATTCATAGAGAAACACCAAAATATTCAGGATCAAGATCGCATAGGTGAC
>CAZONZ010000263.1:0-3895 GCA_964581005.1 uncultured bacterium | reverse complement strand
CCACCATCCAACTGACCGATCGGCATTAAGTTCAACGAAGCGATCACGAGACCTAGCCATCCAGCAAACGCAAGTGGATGTAGTTCAATGACCTGATTGGCCTCCAACTGTCCTCCCAAGATTAACTTGGCCAAGATCGCTAGCAAAATCGAAAGACTGGGATCAATCGGCTGAAACTGGATCAAGATGGGCTCCCCTTCGTCTGGGATCGGCGCAGAGATCGGGCTGGAATGGGCAAGTCCGATCAGCAACAAGACGATCGCCACACTAATGCCCGCTAAGGGTCCAACAACTCCTAGATCAAAGAGGGTTTTTCGATCTCGAACAGGTTCTTTTAACTGGATAAATGCGCCAAATGTACCTAATGCAAAAGGAACGGGAATGAAGTAGGGCAAAGAGGTTTTGATCTGATGCCATCGGGCCATGCTGTAGCGAGCGATCTCGTGGGCTCCTAAAATAGCCATGATCCCTAGGGCATAAGGCAGACCTTTTAACAAGAGTTGGGGATCGTGAACCTGCTCCGGATCAACTCCAGTGGCTAGAGCGCCTTGCAACATGGTTGTCCAAACGGTGAAGAGGGCTAAACCAATCGCGAGTGCAGGTTGTTCGGTTTCGGCAGGGGTGATCCGACGGGCAGCAGGATTGGGGATCAGGGCGAAAAAGGGCTTACCCGCAAACCCTTCTTGCAGGACAACCAGAAAGCGATTGCCGAATTGTTGTTCTACATTGTGCTGGATCTCGGCATAAGCCTCACTCGGATCAACGCGGAGATTGCCTCGACAAATGATCGCTTGGGGTCGATATTCCATATTTTGAACATAGAACACAGTCCACGGAAAACAACCCTGGAGTTTATCTCTGGGGACTTCTGAGATCGGGGTATGGGTGAGGGCATTGGCGATCTGTTGAGCCATTGTGGATCCAGGTTCAGGCAGGGTCAGCCGGGATGTGGCGGCGGGATCGAGTTCTGAGGAATCTTGGGGGCTTTGGGGGGGTGAACTGGATGCATCGATGGACTCGGAGGCTGGATCGGTGGTTTCGGAGTCTGTAGATCCAGATGTAGATCCAGAAGAGGTGGGATCGGAGGTGTGGGTTGATCGGGATCTGGAGCGAGTTCCCCCTCGGCGCAGCATCACCATACTAGTAATGTAGGAAACCAGAAATAAGATCAAAACCAAAAGCGGGGGCAATTCCAGTTGAAAGACTTGTTGGCTGACAACAACCACGGTCGGCGGGGTTAGCATCACCACCCACAGGATCCGCCAGGGAATAGCAGAAAAACGGGCAACACTGCGCTGCAGCAGCACATATGCTACCAGAGCAACCAGGGCTAAAAAGATCCAATCCACCATGCGTGCTGACGACTCGGCTAATGAGCTGGGCTGGGTCTGAGATTGACCCCTATCTACCCTAGCGGCTTCCCCTCAGAGGTACCATAGCTACCACGGGTCCACTCCCTTGACGATCTCTCTTGACGATCTCTCTTAACGATCTCTCTTGACGATCTCTGGAAACATTATGAGCCTGATTGACGCAGCCCTCGATCACGTCAACGATCTGCCCAAACGGGTGGCTCAAATGATCGTGATGCCGATTGCATGGCCGGGATCGGGATCGACTCAGTTTAAACAGGATCGGGTCCGGATCAAGCAGACTAACTTAACACAACTCCAGAGGTGGGTGCAGGAGATCGGGATCGGAGGGGTTTGGATCGAAGGGGGTCATACGGCTGAGATGCTGCTACTGATCCACCAGCTCCAAGACTGGGCAGAGTTGCCGTTGTTGATCGGAGCCGATCTGCACCGAGGGTTGGGGTATCTATGTCCGGGGGCAACGACCTTTCCACCGTTGATGGGTTTGGTGAATGCGGGTGAGATCGCTTTGGATTGGGCGCGGGAAATGGGCCGGATCACAGCTAGAGAAGCCACGGCGATTGGGATCAACTGGCTTTTAGGACCAGAGATGATGCTTGTGGTTGGGAATGAGGATCGAGAGTCTGAACTGATCCAGGCGTTTATGGCTGGGGCTCAATCCGAGAGCATGGTGATCATGGTGGGGCCACTGCCGGGGTATGGTCGGCTAGCGAGGCAGGAGTGGGATTGGGTTGGATCCGTGCTCCATGAGTCTGAGCCTGTTGGAGGATCGCAGAGGCTTTGGCTGCCGATCCCAGAGGTGGAATTAGGAGTATGGCAGCGGGCTGAGATCCAGGTTCAGAAGGCGATTGCTGCGGGGGCAGGGGCGATCATGGTGGCTCATGTGCAGATCCCGTCGCTGGATCCGGATTGGCCTGTGAGTGTGTCGCCTGTTGTGTTAACCCAGATCCTACGGGAGCAGTGGCAGTTTCCAGGGTTGATCGTGACGGATGCTTGGAGTTGGGGAGGGATCGAGGGGGGTGATCCAGACGATCAGCAGGCTCAGTTAGCGTCTGGGGATGCTTCAAATTGGATCGATGCTTCAAATTGGATCGATGCTTCAGATTGGATCGATGCTTCAGATTGGATGGATCCTTCTGCTCAGATTGATCTTTCTGCTCAGATCGATCCGTTAGCTTCAAACCCAGATCAAGCCAAGCAAGCAGCTCACAGGGATCCTCAACAATATCTCGATCAAGCCGTTGTGCAAGCGGTGTTAGCGGGAGCGGATCTGTTGTTGGCACCTCCGGATCCGGAAGCCGCCATTCAAGCGATCTGTACAGCAGTTGAACGGGGGATCCTTTCACCTCAGCGGATTGAAGCGTCTGTCACCCGGATCTTGCAAGTCAAGTTAGCCCGGAGTCAGTTACTCCACAATCCTCATTTATCCGATCACCTCAAAGATCTGATCCTGAGTGAACCGATTGCCAAGGCATCGCCGCTAGGACGACTGATCCCGTCTCAGCCACCAGAATTTCGGAGTGTTGAGATTTTGGTGAACCAACTGCAGCAACCGGATGGCCAGATCTGTGCGGCAACGATGGCTGAACTATCGATCCAGATCTGGGGGCGAGAGCAACTGCCCATCCAGCCTCAGTCAGGGGATCTGAATTGGATCGGGTTGGAGGAGACTACGGCAAGAGATTATTTGCCTCCCCATGCACCGGCTTTGGCGGCAGCTACAGCTCATGGAGTGTCCACCTTGATCAGTGATCGATTAACGCCACTCCCTCTGTTGGAGTCAGCCTTGGATCAGGCAACGGGATTAATGGTGCAGTGGTTTCTACCCGATCGGTCTCGGTGTGGATCGATCGATCCGTCGTCGTTGATGTGTCATGTGTTGCGGGAGCATCGGGAGCAGATCCGGGTGGTGGTGGTGTATGGATCCTGCGAGTGGGGTCTAGATCTGTGGCGGCAACTGAGCTCAACTCGGCATCCGATCCCTTGGATTCAGTGTGGGGATCGGGGAATGGCGGGGCAAGGGGCAGTTATGAGGAATATCTTGAAGTGATGGGTAAGAGGGAAGATCTCCCAAACCGAACCGTGCCCGCTTTGCCCCCTTCCTCATCATTAAGATCAACTCGTTGCTGCCCAAACCGAAGAGTGAGTAGCAGATCCACCTGAGGTGCTACAAATGAATTCTCTCGATCAGCAGATTTGCCACTGATCTTCATGAAGACAGCCGCAGGGAGGCGATTGGTGATTTCTTCGTGAGTGAGATGCATACTGGATTACCTACACCTGATCGCGGCATTCAGACTTATAGCGTAGCTGGGGAACATCAGACCAAAAGGATCCTACCCATGCTTGAAAATCGTCGGCTTGCAACCGATCGCTCGCCCATCGAGGATCCAGCCCAGGATCCAATTGTCGATGAGACCGTAAGATTATCCCCGTTTTGGCGGCAACGGAGATCCCAGGTGGAGTATGCCTTGACAGGTGCCGTAAACCGTTCAAGTCATTTCTTGGCCATTTAAGCACGT
>CAZONZ010000262.1:2516-6083 GCA_964581005.1 uncultured bacterium | reverse complement strand
AAATCGAAGATTATGGCGTGGGTCTTATAGCCCCCCGAACCCCCCAGGAGATAATGACCTGAATCCTATCAAATTGGATCCCCTGTGACACTTTCTACTCTGGATCTCTGGATCTTGACATGACACTAAGCAGATCGAGAAAAGCATGAGGATGGACTTCTCAGTTGACCCATCGAGCATGGTGAGACTCCAGGAAGAGAGGTGAGGATCAAAAGCTCTTAGCGCAAGGAGGAGTTAAGCTGCCCCCCCCATCAGACTTCCGCTAACGTTTGCGCAATCGATCGCGTAGTCAGGAGGGCCAGGAGGAATCTCCCAGATCCTGTAATATAGCCAACTTCTGCAAGAGATCTAATGCCGTATCAATGCTCTTTTGGGTTCTGGGGATCCCTCGATCTAGGGTTGGAACTACAGATCAAACTCATCAAATAGTTGCGCTGGAGCTTCTGGATCGTTGACATCGATCACATAGCTGGAGACCTTGCCTGTAGAGGTATCTAGGATCGTGAAGACACTCAGATCATTGCTGTCAATAGTTGGAAGGGGGCGTCCTTGATGCCGCATGGGAGCAAATTGACTGGGAGGATCCGGATCTGCACCATAAGGATCCCCAAATTCAGCATAGTTACTCAGATCATACGGAAGAGAATCCTGCGCGAGATCCTGTGGGGAACGCTTGGGATCCTGCTGGGGATCCTGATGGGGATCTTGAGCTGGCTTTGGCTTGGGGAGATTGCTGCGATTTTTATATCCTTTCAGAAAGGCACCGTAAGTATTGCCAACATTGGAGGACTCTAAAAAGCGGAGACCTGCTGGAGTCTGGATCCGATACCAAAGATGAGAGTGGCCGTGATGGATCAGGTTGACACCTGCGGTAGCGAGAAGGGGTTCGATCGTGAGATGCCAGAAGTCTCTGGAGCGGGGATAGTCGTAGCGAACGGAGGTGAGAGAGGACAGGATCGGTTCGATCGAGCTCTGCCAAACCTCAGGAAAAATCGGGAAGGAGTGCTGCTGGATTCTGAAATGTTCTGGATCCGTTTGGATTGCGAAAAAGCCTACGGGATCACTCATTAAGGGGATTGCATTATCTCCTATACCTCTCGATACTTGATGGGCCATTACATAACGATATTTGGACTGTTGAAAGGCTGGACTGCTGAGCTGAGCTTCCAACCAACTATATTGAGCCGATCCAGGTTCATAAGGTTCAAACAGAAAATCTCCAAATCCCCAGTGATCGGGATCCGTTAACGAGTCTTGAGCTTCCTGATATTTGCCTTGTTGAGTGGGATCCAGACTAGGGACTCGCCAGGGTCGGGTGATAAATAGACTAATCAGGAAAATATCTCCATAGGCTTGACTGTAGTAGCGCTCTCCCCCAGGACTTTGATCCGGTAACGAGAAGATCTCTTCATAGGTCACCGTATTCCAGGAATGATCTTGGATCCAGGCGGAACGGATGGCGGGATCATGCTTCGGATTCACCGTGCCAGCAACGTTTTCATAGGCGATCTCGGCATACCAACGCGGTCGAGCTCCGGGATAGTGAGCGAGTCCAGTGTCAGGATCGACATGACCCATGACTTCGTGATTGCCAATGGCTGGGAATAGATGGGCGTGCTGCAGGATCTCACCACCGCGATAGGCTGTTGTTGGATTCACGATCTGAGCCCGACCCTGAAGAGCAGGGAAAAAACCGATCCCGCGTGATGTGTGCTCAAACCATTCTTCAGCTCGATCCGGGATATTGACCAGATCCCCCGCCATAAAGACAGCATCGACTTGACCGATCGTTTCTGCAACCTTTTGCAAATTCAAATGCGTGTTTGGCATGAGCTGATGATCTGAGGTCAGCAAGATCTTGAGGGGTTGGCCAGGTTGAGGGAGAGGCTGCAAAGTGAAGGCTTGACTCTGGATCGATTCGCCAGATTCGGTTTCGCTGATGACGTAGTAGGGGACTCGGATCCCTGGTTGCAGGTTTGTGGCTGTGGCTTCGTGTCGCCAGATCGATCGCTGGATTCGGGGAGTGACTTGCCCATTCACGAGTCGGGACAGTTGGCTGGTGGTGGCGGTGGCGGTTTGATCAAACTTTTGGCCGAAGTGTAGGGTGTGGGACCGGCCTGGAAACTCGGTAAACCAAACGACTTGAACAGAGTCTTGAGTTGGGCGTTGCAGGAAGGGATCGGTAAGCAGCGTCAAGGAAGATTGCAGTTGGATGGAGGAGGAAGGAGAGGGCACCATCGCAAGGAGAAAGCTGATCAAACCAATGACCACCAGGAGACTGAGGATCATTGTGATCAGGATCAGGCCAGTCCAGGAAAGCTGTTGGGAGAAACGCATAAACCGTTAAGCGGAGGGCGAGATGATCGGTTGTCTGGCCTTAATCTAACCTGTCTGATTGTTGAGACGTTTTGCCTATGACTTTAGTCACGGATCCGCGAGACTACTCATGACTCTGAGCACACCTTCAGGATCTTCCTGTACCGTTAAACTTAAGTCTATGGGGATACCACCCAACTCACCCTAGAAGCAGGCCCAGCATGACTGAGGATCCCTGCTTCTTTTTTTCTGCTCAGATCAGAGCTGATTACGATTCATAGACTGACGCTGTCAATGCCCTGGTGGGGGATTGTTAAGTTTTGGTAGGCATGGTTTGCTGTTTAACAGATTGTTTCATCATTGCGCCGGGTTGACTGAGATGAAAAAAACACTGATCCTGCTTGCTAGCCTAACCTTGATCCCTGCATTTACCGCTATGCTTCTCAAGCCTGTCAATCCTGGGCTGGGGGTTGCTCAAGCGGCTGAGGAGGGAACCTTACAGATCCGTGCCAATGGCGAAGATTTTGTCCGCCAAGGGTTTGTCTCGACAGATGGTTGGCAGATCGATTTTGATCATGTTTTTGTCAATCTTGCCGGTCTGACAGCCTATCAAACAGATCCACCCTTTGATCCGGAATCGGGGGAGGAACCAGAAGCTAGTGTTCAAGTTAGCTTAGATCAGCCTGTAACGGTGGATCTGGCGGAAGGGGATGAAGAGGCGGACCCGATCCTGGTGGGTGAAGTGAGTGCTCCGGCAGGTCGTTACAATGCGCTGAGCTGGCAGATGACCCCAGCAACCGAAGGGCCAGCGGCTGATCAAGTGTTGGTGATGGTTGGAACTGCAACGAAGGATGGGGAGACGATCCAGTTTGTTATCCAGGTGGATCAGGAATTCGGCTACGTTTGTGGGGATTTTGTGGGAGATGAACGCAAAGGGATCCTAGCTGCAAATGGGACGGCTGATCTGGAAGCAACCTTTCACTTTGATCATATTTTTGGGGATGGGGAAGCGCCTGCTGATGATCCGATCAATACAGGGGCGCTAGGGTTTGATCCATTGGCAGCGCTGGCTGAAGGGGAATCTCTTGAGGTTGATATGCCCACGTTAGCCGCTGAACTCTCGGCTGACGATCTGGCTACCTTTGAAAAAACGCTCGTGGGATTAGGTCATGTGGGTGAAGGCCATTGTGAAGAAACGGTGGCATCTCGCTGATCCAACTCGTGTCTTGCAGTTTGAATGCAGTTTGAATG
>CAZONZ010000262.1:0-2416 GCA_964581005.1 uncultured bacterium | reverse complement strand
TGCAGTTTGAATGCAGTTTGAATGAGGATCTTGACGTTTGCACGCTTAAGGATCCATGAGGATCCAGGCTGAGAATTGCGGGCAGAATGCTGGGGGAGTTATGGAATCGATCAGGGCTATCGGCATGGTAGTGGAGTGGAGTCAGCGGATCGGGAGGAGGTCTTGTCGGTGGCTGGGTTGGACTGTGGGGGTTGGAACTGTAGCGTGGGTGCTGTGGGGATCCCCTCTGTCAGCCTATGCTCATGGGGTGGATCTTGAGTACAAAACGGTGGAAGCGATCCAGATCCAGGCGACCTACGATTCTGGGGAGCCGATGACTCAAGCGTCGGTCAATGTCTACTCACCAACAGATCCTGCAACTCCCTGGCAGCAAGGGATGACGGATGATCAAGGTCGGTTTAGCTTTGTGCCGGATCCGAGTCTGCCGGGGCGCTGGGAAGTGATTGTCCGTCAAGCTGGACATGGAAGTGTGGTGACGATCCCGGTTGAGGATCCTGCTACAGAGGGAGCCGCGACGGACGTAGATCCTGAGAATCCAGCCAATCCAATGGCTGAGGATCCTGAAGTTAGCCCAAGGGATCCAGGTGCAGGGACGGGATCCACATCGTCTGCAGAGTCGGGAGGATCCTTGCAAACAGTGGTTACGGCAGCAGCGGTGATCTGGGGACTGATCGGTACAGCTCTATTCTTTTCGCGGCGCAACTCTGGAGCGGATCAGGATCAATGAGGATGGATCATGCACATCACTGACGGCATTTTGCCTGCGCCCGTCTGGATCGGTGGTTATGCGATCACGGGCTTAGCAACCTGGTTCTCACTAAATCGGATCCATGCTCAACCCCATCCCACGGCAGGGATCCCGAAAGCCTCGTTGTTGACAGCTGCTTTTTTTGTGGCGTCCTCGATCTATATCCCGATCCCGCCTGCGAGTGTGCATTTGATCTTGAATGGGCTGATGGGGGTGGTTTTGGGCTACTATGCTTTTCCGGCGATCGTGATCGGTCTATTTTTTCAAGCGGTCACCTTTGGGCATGGGGGACTCTCCACCCTAGGAGTTAATGCGGCCATGATGGGGATCCCGGCGTTACTGGCTTATGGGATCTTTCAATGTCGATCGGTTCTCGCCCGCCTGATCCCCCACCGCGTGGCTACAGGGATCATGGGATTTATAGGAGGAGCGTTGGGGTTAGGGATCGCTACGTTGATCTTCTATGGGTTAGTGATCAGCACGATCCCATCAGGGTTTGATCCGGGGACGGAAAGGGCTGCGATCTTGGTACTGGTGATCTCGCATGTGCCGTTGATGGGGGTGGAGGGGATCTTTACCGCGATGTTGGTGGTCTTTCTGGATCGGGTTAAACCGGAATTGTTAACCTCAATGAAGTGATTGTAGTGAATGTAATGTAAGGATCTAAAAGCTCTTATTGATGTGGGATTGGGATCTATGTTGAGGAGGGAAGGAGGGATTCGCCCCATGATCTTTCCATGATCCTGGCCAAGACTCGCAACCTTTGCAACCGTGATGGACCCCAATTCAAGCAGGAGATCAGAGGGTGGGAATCAAACTCAATTTCGATCAGTATGCTCAGTTGCAGTCGCCTATCCATCGTTGGGATCCTCGTTACAAATTGATCGGTTTAGTGGCTCTGATCTTTAGCTTTGCGGCGATTGAAGATCTGATGCTTTTGCCGCTGATGATCCTGGTGACGATCAGTGTGTTCACCCTCTCGCAACTGCCGCTGCCGTTTTTGTGGCAACGCTTGCGCTATCCGGGGGTGTTTTTGGTTTGGATCACGCTGCTGCTGCCGTTTGTGTCGGGGGAAACGATCCTGTGGCAATGGGGGATCCTGACGCTGCGCCAGGAGGGTAGTTTAGCGACGCTCTTGATCGCCAGTCGGTTTCTCTGCACGTTAACGTTGGGCTTTGTGTTGTTGGGATCGACTCCGTTTTTGGCGTTGGTGGGGGCAATGCGATCGTTGGGGTTACCGCCGATCTTGACGGATATGACGTTGCTGGCGTATCGATACTTAGATCAGATCGGGGCGGACTGGAAGCAAATGCAGCTAGCGATGCGCTTACGCGGCTTTCGGCATCAGGCTGGATCCCAAGGGTGGTTCTCCGTGAATGGGCGCGATCTGTATTGTTTGGCGACGCTGTCGGGGACGTTGCTGATCCGGAGCTATGAACAATCGGAGCGGGTTTACAAAGCGATGCGGTTGCGGGGCTATGGATCCCCTGCTGCGGCAGCTCCTCTGAAGCTTGATCCCTCCCCGGATCCCGATCCGGAGACCCGATCCACTCATCGAGATCCGTTTGATCTGAGGGCGCTGATGGCTACGCTGCTGCTGGCCGTGGGTTTTATTGCGGCAGAGATCCTGCTTTAGTGTTGGGAGGAGAATGATCCTGGTTGGATCCT
>CAZONZ010000261.1:0-6095 GCA_964581005.1 uncultured bacterium | reverse complement strand
GCGGTTGCTGTTGAGTTGGGAAGCCCCGTCCCCTTGTGGGCGGGGTAGTTCACGAGGACTTATGGATCGATTTTAGAAAAGCTTGTGGAATGCCCTGGAGCAGAAAAGAGCTCATGAGATCCCGTCTGCTGATAGAGTACACTCGTGATACTTGCAGTGGATTGACCAGATGGCCGACATTTTTGTCATGGTCCGGAGTCAGGATAATTATGCGTTGACTTCGATGGATGGGATCCCGTTTACTGCTTTGCTGGTTCAAGATGGACAAGTTCTCGCAAAAGAAGCGGTCGAACTCATCCATGCTGATGCTGGATTTGACGATCTGCCGATCGGACACTACGCTGTTGTGGTTGCGCACGAAAGGACGGAACCTCAAGCGGCTCAAACCGAGATCACGATTCAATCCGATGATGAAGTGATCATGGTAACCCTTGTCTATCTGGAACCAGAGCGAGTCTTGCTCCGCCGCCATTTCTCAATTGAAAAAAAGTTATAGCTTATGACAGCCCGTGTAATTCCCTCTCACTCCCTCAAAGCCTTTCGTTATCGGGTACATTGCTTGGGTCAAGCCCTCTGGCAAGAAAAGGATCCAGTGAGCCGTGCCAACCTGGCCCTCCAACTTGCGGATGCTGCCACCACTTTGGCCCGCCTGGAAGCCCAAGAAGCCTACCGCTGTCATCTCCCCTTCTCCCCCGCCCCCAGCATCGATCCATGACTGCCGCTCAGCCCTCGGCCCCAGCCCCCTCGTCTCCCCCTCGATCCTCGTCTCCGATGAGCGATCGATTCCGACTCAGCTAAATGACGGCTCAATATGTCCGCACCCGCGCGATCCTCCCAACAGAGGGGTTAGAATTCTTGGATCTCAACTGTGGTAACGGGGTTGAGACCTTTCAAATGGCCGTGGCTAATCCTGGAGCACGGATCCTGGCCATCGATGCTTCGTCCGCTCAGATCCGGAGTGCTTACAGGCGGGTTCGCTCAGAAGGCTTTCGGAATGTGTTGTTCCACATTGGATCCTGGTGGGATCTATTTGAACGTCCAGCTTCACTTGCTTCTCTGCCGGGATTTAACCAGTTTGACTTGATCAATTGCCCAGTCAAAACCCTGGCTCAGGATCCGCTAGAAACCCTCAAAAAACTACGGACTCTGCTCAAACCTGAAGGAATTCTTCGGATCCGCCTCCTAAATCGCTATGCGCTCCAACCTCTCCAAACCCTTACCGAAGCCCTACAGATCCTCCACCCCGAAGCCTTGCACTCTGACCCAACACCTCAGTCTCTTCAATCTCTACTCCAAGATTTCTTCACCCAACTCCCCCCCAGCAGTTGGATCCGACAAAACCTAGCTCCCCAAACTGACTCACCTGCCACCTTTCTGCACATGGCGACTCAGATCTTGAACCCTGCTGCTAGCGTTTCCATTCCGGAACTCGTGATCCTTTTGGATCAAGCAGGGCTCGGTATTGTCAGCTTGATCGATTTACCTCGATGGGATCTAACCAACATTTTAGCCACCTTACCTAATTGGCTCGAAGATCGGCTTGAAACCCTGCCCCAAGCTGACGCCCTACATGTGGCTGAACTGATCGATCCGAGTCGTCATCCTATTCTTGATCTATGGGTTGAACCTGTCGAATCCTCCTTAAGTTCCCTAACATTCCCTTGGTCGGAACAAGACTGGCTGATGGGCAGTGTTCAAATCAATCCAATCTTGCGAGATCAGGCCAAATTCCGCAAATCTCTAACGTATTCCGCCCGCTACCACTTTCCCTTTATTTTGCAAGACTGGCCTGGTAGTGCAGATCCCATCACGATCTCACCTGAAACGGCAGCTTGGTTAGCACCTCCCCTCCTCCAAGGATCCACAGCTGTTCTCGATTTGCTTGAGAAGGCCGCTCAACTTCAACAGCAGGCCCCCGACACCATTCTTGAAGATTTCCTGAGTACTCTTCACGGACTGGAATCAAGTTTAGTGCTATTTTTGACTACATCAACGGATCTCGCTGAAGAACCACTCGATCCCGCTCCCAACATCTGAATAATTCTAAGATGTAAATTTCATCACCCCAAGCAAGGTTAGCTAAGATTGTCGCCCCTGTTTTGGGCTGAGTATGGAGAGGGATCAGCAGATCGAGTAGTTGAGATCGAGTGAATATCATGTAGCTAAACTCAGATTTGGCTTTCAAAGTAGGAAAGAGCTGCCATTGAATTCGATGATGTTGACTGGTGTTGAGTCGCTGCAATAGCGATTGGGGATTTCGTAGAAGTTGATCTAGCGACGTTGTGGGGGTATCAATCTTAGCAAAGCGTACAAATAAGGGATTCAACTGCCATGTAGCAGTCTTAAATTGTTCCAGATCAAGATCTGTGTTTGCTAGAACGGCTTGGCGGGGACAACACCAAAAAACATTCTCAGCTTGCCGTGTTGGAGATAGCGCTTCAGTCACAATCAACTGCTGAATCCGAGGGAGTTGATGATAATATTCATAAAAGGTCGTGTTCGTTTCATGAATGACTAGTTCTATTTTCCAGTAGTAGGGGTGAGGCACAATATCAATAAACTGAAGATCAGCCTGATCAAGTAATCCAGGAATCTCAGCAATACTAAAAGGGGTATCTTTTGTATGAAATAAATTATCAACAAGATTTTCTTGATAGGCATAATAGCTCTGATGAACTTTGGCATGAGTTGCAACAGAAGTGTTGGGTAGCGCATTCTCAAATAATTCCTGGACAAAGTTAATTTTTTGCTCAAGAGAGAGATGATCAATTCCTAACGTTTGTAATGCTTGACGAATTTGATAGATGATCAAACGACCCAGCTTATTGTAAAGCATCAGCATCATGACTCCGTCGGGAGCTAAGCGATCAGCAAGGTTACGAAGTGCAACCAGGGGATCGGCTGTGTGGTGAACGACTCCATAGGAAACGATGAAATCAAAGGGACCATCAGGCAGGGTTTCAGCCTGCATGAGATTGCCAACCTGAGCGGAGCACCCCTTGAGTTGATGATACTGAATGCGTTCCTGAGCTCGTTTGATCGATTCCTGGCTTAGATCAACCCCGATCACTTCTTGAAGCCCTGGATTCATCACCTGGGTCAAATGAATTTCGTGTCCTGTGCCACACCCGGCGACCAAAGCTCGCTTGCCCGCTGCGATCTGCATCTGTCGGCAACGAGCGTACTGTGCCAAAAGATAGCTGTAAGCTGGCGCAAAGTATCGGATCGGTTGATGAATGGGTACAGGAGGATAGGGAAAGGCTTCGTAGAGTGCCTGAACGGAACGAGTGTCGTGATCATAGCGAGCTTCGAGATCAATATCCTGGGCTGAAGGAGTGGGATGATCAGGGTTCATGAGAAAAACTTTGATAGAAATGCTTAAACTCGGACATCATTCTCAAACAACCCATTTGCGTAGGAATGGGATCACAATCTGACTGACCTTTTCTTGCCAATCTTGCTGAGGATAGTGCCCTGCTTGATCTAGCTTGATCACCTCGATCCGTTTACGTGCTTGGGTTGAGAAAGGTTCAACGGTTTCAAACGGGATCCAAGGATCCTGCATTCCCCAAGCCAGCAACGTTGGCCAGGACCAGTTGGGTAACCCTGCTTCGATCTCCTGCATCGCCTGCGATAACTTGAGATTTCGCACAACAGCCAACAACGATCGCCCTGCCTCAGAACTTCGCAAGAAGGGCCGCCGATAGACATCAAGATCCTGATCTGAAACCTGATAAACGGCTCCCCCCTCTAAGGTACGATCGACTAAGAGCGGATCCTGGGTTAACATCTCACCGACTAAAGGGAACCCAAACAGTCGGATGGCCCATGGCAACTGCACCCGCTTTAGGATTGGCGCATTCAAAATCACAATCCGATCGACTTGATCGCGATAGCGCAAGGCATATTGCAACCCCATCGATCCTAAAAAGCCTTGGATCACTAACGAGAATCGCTCGATCTCCAATGTCTGCACCAACTCTGCTAGAGCCGCAATATACGCATCCGGTGTGTAGGCAAAGTCCTGAACATCGGGTTTCGCTGAACTGCCAAATCCGATCCAATCCGGCGCGATCCCCCGAAAGCCTTGCTCAGCCAGAGCCGTTAACGTATGCCGCCAACTGTAACTTTGAGAGACCAGTCCATGCAGCAAAATTACTGGAGATCCAGCTACCTCCGACTTCGGAATCGTTTCTCGATAAAACCAGGTCAGTGACCCAATATCGATCTGGTGCGTTTGAGGAGAAGACATGAACCGTTGGCCAAGAATGGATCGAGTCTGATCAGCTTAGAACGTTTAGAGATATCTGCAACGATGATCTTAGACACCATCTTACGTCCCCAGCAGCTTTTCCAATCCATAAACCAAGGAATTTAACTCGATCACTTTCCGGATCCCTAACAAGACCCCTGGCATAAAGGCAACTCGATCCGTCGTATCATGCCGTAATGTCAAGATCTGACCCAACCCTCCAAACAGCACCTCTTGATGAGCCACCAGCCCAGGCAGCCTTACACTATGAATCCGGATCTGATCAGCGGTTGCTCCCCCTCGAACTCCAGCCATCGACTCTTTCTCTTGAACACTAGCTGGATTAAAGGATTTCCCCAAACTGCTCAACATTTCTGCCGTTTTTAAGGCTGTCCCGCTGGGGGCATCGGCCTTCCGCTCGTGGTGTAACTCAATGATCTCGACATGATCAAAATACTGGGCTGCTTGCAATGACATCTGCTGCAGCAGGATCATTCCGATCGAAAAATTCGGGGCGATCAAACACCCAACACTAGCTTTCTCCGAAAACTCCGTCAAAGCCTGGATTTGGGAAGGGGTCAGCCCCGTTGTCCCCACCACAGGCCGGACGCCATAGGCAATCGCTGATCGGATAGTTTCGTAAACCGAGTCAGGATGAGTAAAATCGACCATTACCCCTGGTGCCGCAGCCTGACTTAAGAGCAAGAGCTGGCCTTGCAGATCATCACTCACCGGCACATCCAGAGGATGACCTAGCCCCGTTGCCTCTCCAATATCAACCCCAACCTGGCTCCGATCCACCGCACCAATCAGAGTCATATCAGCAGCTTGACTGACAACCCGGACTACCTCACGTCCCATCCGTCCCAAGGCACCATTCACTAAAACGGGGATGGACTTATCCATGAGGACACTCCTAAAGCACTTCTACACAAGACGGTTTACAGTCAAAATCACCAAATCTGGATCCCCAAATCTGAATCATCAGCCCAAGCTTAGAGCTTCACTTCAATATCAACCCCAGCCGGAAGATCCAACTTCATCAGAGCATCGATCGTTTTGGACGAAGGCGAATAAATATCAATAATTCGTCTGTGTGTCCGAGTCTCGAAATGCTCACGTGAGTCTTTGTCAATGTGAGGCGAACGCAAGACACAATAGATGCGTCGTCGAGTTGGGAGCGGGATCGGTCCCACCGGAACAGCTTGGGTGCGACTGGCTGTTTCCACGATTTTGTCGCAGGACGTATCCAGCAGGCGATGATCGTAGCCTTTCAGCCGGATCCGGATCTTTTGTTGGGTCAACGTAGCCATGTCAGAGTTAGAGTGTTGAGTTTAGAAAAGCAAAAATGGGGTAGAACCCATGAACGATCAGAGACAAAACAAACAGGGGTTAGGCAATTGCAATCAAGCTCAACCCCTGATGTTTGGGTACAACGCTAATGGAACTAAAGGGAACTCAAGCAAACGGGATCGGCAGACAGGATCCGATCCAAGATCACTCTCAAGACCAAGCTACTCAAGGATCTTGGAGACAACTCCAGCACCAACCGTCCGTCCACCTTCCCGAATCGCAAATCGCATCCCTTGCTCAATCGCAATCGGTTGAATCAGTTCCACGGTCATCTTGATCCGGTCTCCTGGCATCACCATCTCAGGCTGGGATCCATCGTCAGCGGTGAAGGCTGAGATTGTGCCCGTCACATCCGTTGTCCGCACGTAGAACTGAGGCCGATATCCAGAGAAAAATGGGGTATGGCGACCACCTTCTTCCTTTTTAAGAATATACACCTCAGATTCAAAATTGGTGTGGGGTGTGATGCTCTTGGGCTTAGCGATCACCA
>CAZONZ010000260.1:0-6133 GCA_964581005.1 uncultured bacterium | reverse complement strand
ACAGGCTAGCATTACGACACCCCCACCTCGCGCTTGCAGGTGGGGGAGGCTTCATACCCGAAGATTCTCAAAAGCTCCGATCCAGCTGAGGAAGATCCAGGTACAATCAGCAAGGTTATCACCGCCAGATTATTGTGCAGGTTATCATGCAGAGGCAACCACTGATTTGGGGTTTGACCCTAACTGGGATCGGACTCATGTTCGGGATGAGTGTCCCCGTTGAACCCGCCACATCCACTTACGATCCCACCCTCAAGATCGGCATTGTGCAACGGTTCGGCGATAATCCAGATTGGCCTCAGCTTGATATCTCAGCCCCTCAGGGATCTGAGTTGATTCTGGAATTCGCGAATGCTCAAGGCCGCTCGATCACCCAGCAAACCCCTAATCTTCAGGTTGAGATCGTTGAGCAAGCTTTAACCACGCCAGAGCAGGTGCAGCGCTTGATCTTGAGCAGTCACCGCAGCTTTGAAAGTGCCTATGCTCGCGCGGAGTGGTGGGAAGAGACCTGGGACATTCAAACCGAGATCGCTCAACCCGATGAGTGGCAAGTTTGGGCTGATCGCTCCACCTACACTCCCGACCAACTCAAACAAGTCTTAGAGAACGCTCACGCCCAGGATCATCTCTCCGTCCGCTGGTTTGAAGAGGAGCAAACGAGCCAGCCTCTGCTCAGTTGGGAAGTTGATCATTATCGCTATAACCGCAACCGACTTCAGATCCGATCCACAGCAGGTTATCTCCACGTCAACGATCGAACCTATGCCGGATCATTGACGATCCAACCTAATGCTTATGGAACCTATAGCGTGGTCAATGCGGTTCCTCTGGAAACCTATCTGCGTGGAGTTGTCCCCCATGAAGTTGGCCCTGGTGCCCCACCAGAAGCTGTTGCCGCCCAAGCGATCCTGGCCCGTACCTATGCTTTGAAAAACCTGCATCGGTTTGAAATTGACGACTACCAGCTCTGCGCGAATACGCACTGTCAAGTGTACAAAGGCTTAACGGGGACTGTAGCCGGTGCCGATGCCGCGATCGAACGCACTGCAGGTCAGGTTCTAACCTATGATGGCCAATTGATCGATGCGGTTTACTCTTCGACTAGTGGTGGGATTACGGCAGCCTTTGAAGATATTTGGGATGGTGATCCTCGTCCTTATCTCCGTTCGCTGAAAGACACGTTGGATTCTGCTGCAACCCCTCATCGATCTCTGGATCTGAGTCAATCGCAGTCACTGCGCCAGTTTTTGAGTCAGAATGATGGCTTCAACGAGTCTGGGGTCTCGCGTTTCTTCCGTTGGCAAGTGTCTTACAGTTTGGCTGAATTGAGCAATCAACTTCGAGCCAATCAACGCTATTTTGACTTCCCCATGCCAGAGTGGACCCAGATTGCGAGCTTAACGGTTCTGGAGCGTGCAGCGAGTGGTCGGGTACAAGCCTTACAGGTTGATCTGAACACAGAAACAGGGGTAGAGCCAATTGTTCTCGGCAAAGATCAGATTCGCCTGGGCTTCCGCAAGCTGTTGAGTACCCTGTTCGATCTAGAACCCATCGGAAGTGGGGAAGCGATCACAGGCTATGTCTTTCTGGGAGGTGGGTTTGGTCATGGTGTCGGCATGAGTCAGTACGGATCCTATACCTTGGCTCGTCAAGGCTACACAGCCAATCAGATCCTTGATTTCTACTATCCCGGCACAACGCTAAAGCCCCTCCAATCTCTCTCAGCTGAGTTTCAATCTTCTAGTCAAGATGGATCTAGCTGAGCTCATAAAGTTCTTGAGGGTTTCGAGTGATCTAGGTTTTATTAACATGATACTGACTACTCATGCTGTCATGCTGTAGTACTGTACAGGGCCAATGAGCTGCTTTCGATCACTAGCAATATCAAATGTCAACACAAATTAATGATCTCACTGAGATCCTTTTTGTACTGCTTGTTCTAGGTTAGGTAAACGGCTGGACTCATCAATGATGTTTCTAGCTTGAAGTGCATCTATGGGTGCAACTATGTTCAACTCAGAATCCATGGAAGATATGACTTGATTGACAATTGGAGTGACTTCAGTTGCAAGCCTATTCAATTGGGTTTGATCAATATTCAGGTTCTCCACGAGGTTAACTACCATTGCATCAAGGGAAATACTGGAAATGACTTGTGGATCCCCAGAATAGCCCGTAACCCGATCAATTGCGGCCAAGGCCTCTGTTGTGCAGTTACGGTTAACTGTGTTGTATTCCTGAGAGATCCCAAGTTGGGTACTTCTTTGTAGGGCAGTTCGAAGCAGCTGTTGTTTTTGGGTATCTGTCAAAGTGAGGATATATTGTTCAACTCTATCGGTGAAGGGAAACCCATGAATGATATCGATAGAGTCATCAAGTGAGGTAAACTGATGTGCGATTGCATAGAAGCCAACCATTCCGCCGAAAGGATCCCAGGGAATCCCATGTCTCACTCCGATGGCATTGGCACTATAGATGAAATCAGCCAACGTTACCGATTCCTTAGGCCATGATCCTGGTATTTGAGGAGTAAGATTGACCGCCTGATCTGGTTTCATCCGAAATCTCAATTGTCCATGGGCACTGTGGGGACTGGGTAGCACATTGAAATACTGGATTTGGAAAATAACCTCTGCAACCCCATTCGCCGGAATCTCAGCTATCCAGAATTGTCCAGCATGACCAAAGTTTGCAACCCGAAGAATGTCCTCCGATTCAGAGTCGAGTAACTGGGCTGAACGTTGCATACATGTGTTCAAACAGTCACCCTTGAAGGGACCTACCGGCATGCGGTTCTTTGGATCATAGGGATCAGCCGAATCACAGGAGCAGTCTGATGTCAAGTTAAACAACTCAGAGGCTTCCGCTGAGTAGGTATTGCTTCCCAACGCCAATATCGCAGTTAGGAGTGAAGTGACCATAGTTTTACTAACCATAGGATCCTTTGGGTATGGTGTTGGTGAGCTTCTCTATACTGTATTGGCAGGATTGTATTGGCGGGAAAGGAACTGAAATATGCAGCATAAGACTCCATTACACGTACTAAGCGAGACAACGGATATCAAGCTGGAGGTAGAGACTAGATGCTATACGTATCAAACAGATCAGAAGTCGTTGCAACTTGAAAAGTGCCTGCAGGATTGCCTGTTCTCAGTAGTTTCTCTCAGGCTTAAGCTGATAAGTTCTAGTTTTATATTGCAATACACACTTCAGGATCCTAGTTTCAACAGATCGGCGCTGCCGGGTTGAGGTAAAAGGAGGGTTTGAGCAGGAGCAGGAGTTGTTGCAGGTTGAGCAATGGGTTGATCCGGAGGGATATAGAGTTGAGGTGGAGTTGGATCCCCTCCAAAGGTGATCAATAGTGTTTCGAGCAGTTGATTTCGCTCCGATCGCGTTAGGGTTTGAAATGCTTGTCGATCGCCATTCAAGGGGTTCTCCGTGAGCCATTGAGAGCCAGGGTAGGTGGCGGCCAAGATTGGTTCATTGGCTCCTAGATAATCGGCAAAGGTTAACTTCCAGTCCAGCCGACTGGTTAAGGATCGGCCTTTCTCCTGAAGATGATAGAGCATCATCCGTCGGATCAGGGTGTCTTGTTGCGGGGGAACGTTGCTAGTCGGCCCCGGTGTGTAAGTGTTCTCAAGGGGTAGATCCGGTATAGCCGCATAAACCTGTTCAGCGGCTTCGGGGATCAAACGCAGCTGGCTCCAGGCAGGTAGAGTGGGCACGAGGCTGATCGAAGTCAGTACCATCAGCGTCGAGATCAAGATCCTGCGAGGGAAAGAGATTGGAACAGATAATTTCTGGGTTTTCATGATCCGAAATTTTTATATACATCCTAGCTTGTCTCCACTAGTTTAGAGCTTAGCCATCAAGAATTCTAGAGTGAGCTTAGAGCAACCCGGTTTTGATCGGGTACTTCGATATCTGTCGGTGTGATCTGGAAGATCCGGAGGTTGTCGGTATAACATGAATATCTAACGAGGGCAAGTTTAGAATACGAAGAGAAGGAAAGGTAGTCTGATGAGCGATCCCTCCCTTGACAACCAAGTCCGCTACGTTACTAACGCGGCTGGAGAGCCCGCTGATGTGCTAGTCCCTCTAGATCTCTGGGAGTAAGTCCTGATCACCCTAACAGACTTCATACAGCAATTTCAATGACGTGATCAGAGGTTTCTTCAGGATCCCGACTACTGACAACATCTAACCAGCCTTCAATCGCATCTTTCAAATTAGACATGATCTCTTCCATCGTGTCTCCCTCAGTAATGCAACCTGGGAGATCAGAAACCTTTGCCCAATACCCACTCTCTTCTGCTGGGTGAATGATCGCTTTAAGTTTCATACACCTAACTTTCCTCATTATTGAAAACATACTATCATATAAGTCCTGAAGTTAAGTTTTTGTATACTTCTACAACCGATCCAAACTCCGATACTGGATTGCCTCTGCAATAAACTGCGGTTTCAGATCAGACTCACTCGCCAGATCCGCGATCGTCCGAGCCACTTTCAAAATCCGATCACTTCCTCGTGCCGACAATCCCAACTTCCGGATCGCGCTCTCCAGAATCTTTTGAGCGGATGGATCTAACTCACACCACTGCCGCAAGTGCCGACTTTCCATGTGTGCATTGCAACGGATCCCGACTTCCCCTTGAAATCGTTGCTGTTGGATCTGACGAGCTGCTTCAACTCTGGATCGGACCTGGCTAGAGGGTTCTCCCGATCGAGCGGTAGTGATCTCTTCCGGCTTAAGACGGTTGACACGGACATGGAGATCGATGCGATCGAGAAGGGGACCAGAGAGTTTCGACCAGTAGCGTTCTCGCTTTTGGGCTGTGCAGGTGCAGGGGTTGACCGGATCTCCGTAGAACCCGCAGGCACAGGGATTGGTTGAGGCCACCAGAGTGGTTTGGGCTGGAAAGTCAAGCGAGAGTTTGGCCCGTGAGATCGTGACCTGACCATCTTCCAGAGGTTGCCGCAACACTTCTAACACTTCTCGCCGAAATTCAGTCAACTCATCCAGGTATAAAACGCCTCGATGAGCTAATGAGATCTCTCCAGGCTTGGGATAGGATCCTCCTCCAACCAAAGCCACCGAAGAGGCTGAATGGTGCGGGGATCGAAATGGGCGCTCTGTGATCAGTCGGGTAGTATGGCCATCCCCTAACTGCATACCTTGCCGTAATAATCCAGCTGCGGAATAGATCTGAGTGATTTCCAGGACTTCATCCCAGTTTAATGGAGGTAAGATCCCTGGCAAGCGTTTGGCTAGCATGGTTTTACCTGCACCCGGACTGCCCACCAGCAGCAAGTTGTGGCCTCCTGCTGCCGCGATCTCTAAAGCCCGTCGAGCATGATCTTGACCTTTCACATCCACGAGATCGAGATGGTACTGAGGATGAGCACAGGTTTTCAATAGATCCCCGACATCAATCTGGGTCGGGTGGAATTGCTCAGGGTGATTCAGGAGTTCGATCACCTGGCTGAGATGCTTCACCCCGTAGACGTGAAGATCGCCAACCGCTGCCCCCTCCATTGCATTTGGTTCCGGAACGATCAGGCGCTTAAATCCCATGGATCGGGCTGCCGCTGCCACAGGAAGCACTCCCGCCACAGGTCGTAAACTTCCGTCTAGCGATAATTCCCCTAGACATAAGGTTTCGTGCAAGGATTCCATCTGGATCTGATCAGCAGCAGCCAGGACTCCGAGAGCGATCGGGAGATCAAAGCTGGGGCCTTCTTTGCGCAGATCCGCTGGAGCGAGATTGATCACCACTTTACGCATGGGAAACGCTAATCCAGCATTTTTGATCGCCGCTCGGACTCGTTCCTTCGATTCTTGGACCGCAGCATCCGGTAAGCCTACCAAGACAATCTGGGGTAGCCCTCCGCCCACATCAACCTCGACCGCAACCCGCAGTGCCTTTAACCCCAATAACGTTGCTGACCACACCTGAGCAAACATAGTCTTTCTGAGCTCCTGGCTAAACCACTCGACAACCCATCGATCTTGAAGCTCAGCTCCACCCTTGGGATCAAACCGTGAAAGGCAGCCATCAAAGACGTAGGGATCAAAACGGTAGGAAGTGTACTGGAGTACGACCACCAGCACTAAAGCTATCCTACCGAG
>CAZONZ010000259.1:0-6134 GCA_964581005.1 uncultured bacterium | reverse complement strand
TGCTCGTGATCCAACTATTGCTGATGCTGATCCCCTATCTGCGCCGACTGTGGCCGCAGGCTCGTGCAGGGGTAACCCGATCGAATCGACACGCCGAGCCACGATCGGTGGCAACGTGGCTACGCTTGGCTCAAGCGGCTCAACACCGTGGTCAGTATGGAGAAGCTTGTCACTGTTTGTATATGGCTCTGTTACAGGAGCTTCACGATCGAGAGCTGATTGCCCACCAACCCAGCCGCACCGATGGCGAATATCGACAATTGTTGAAATCTAATCAGCAGCAACCCAGTTATGAGGTGTTGATCGGGACTCATGAGCGTTTCTGCTTCAGTACAGACCCAATCAACCAAACCTCTTGGGAACAATGTCAGCAAGCTTTTCAAACGATCAAAACCCATCCACCTGAAGATGCTTCTACGGGATCGTGAGGATCCTAGGCTTGACCAAAAGCTCGCTTCACATTGGGCTGGAATAGAACCCAGATAATGACGCCAGAGAACACTAAGCTTAGCCAAGAGCCTCCAGATCCATTGATGATAATGATGCCAGGGAACACTAAGCTTAACCAAGAGCCTCCAGATCCATTGATCAAACTAAGCACAGTCAGAAGAATTCCCAACCCTTGAACAATGAGGGTGCCTACCCATGCCCATCCTTTCAACATCAAGAGGCCGATGGTGAGCACAAGCAAAGCAACCCCAAGCCCAAGGAATACAAGGGATAACACGAAGACTAACCCCCCTGCGGCTGCTCCATCCGCTGACTCACTCAGCCCACTCAGCAGCGCTCCACCTAGCAATCCCAGCAAGGAAACAATTACCGGCAAGACGGCACAAATGATCTGTAAAATAGCGATCACCGTTATACTGGTCGGTCGTTCCATAGGGCTAACTCCTGTTTCAATCTAGAAGAAATGCTAAGCAGAGTCACACCGTCAACATGACACCCATTGATCTTGAACCATCAACTTGATCTTGAACCATCAACTCAGATCTAGATCTGTTAAAGCATAATCTGCCTCACAAAGCGTCTATACATCTGAGGCCGAACCGTCACCGTAAAGATACTACAAAAGCCTAGGTTCAGACATATGGTTGCTCATCTTGTCATCCGATCTTAAGAAGTTAGACACTAGTACCCCATCATGAGCCTTTCCTTAGCCTTCGAACTATGCCTAGAAGAAAGTGTTTGTTTGTATGGGTTGCTGGTTGTTTGTATGGATTACTGGTTTGATGGGATTTACTTGGCTTCGCCCCAGTTCTGGCCTGCATGGATCTCAACCGTTAACGGTACCGATAAAGACATGGATCCTTCCATCTCAGTTCGGATCAGGGGTTCGAGATCAGCCCATTCGCTGGGATCCACTTCAAACACAAGTTCATCATGGACTTGCAGCAGTAGACGTGAAGTATAGTTTTGCAAGTGCTTGTGTAGATTGACCATGGCGATCTTGATGATATCGGAAGCAGATCCTTGGATCGGGGCGTTGGCGGCAGCCCGCAGTTCAGCTTGTTGACGGTGACGGCTGAGTTTCTGCAGATTAGGGAAATAACGCCGCCGTCCTAAGATCGTTTCAACGTAGCCTTGGCTCAGGGCTTGATCTTCGGTTTCATGCATAAAGGCTGTGATTTGAGCATACTGTTGGTGAAATTGATCTATAAATTGCTTGGCTTCGGTTTGAGAGACTCCCGTGGATCGGGCAAAACGCTGGGCTCCCATGCCGTAGATCACGCCGTAGTTGATCGTTTTCGCGAGCCGCCGCTCTTCAGACGTGACCTCGGATTTCCCTAGTAGCAATTGGGCCGTGAGGGTGTGAACATCTTGATTGGCTTGAAAGGCTTCGATCAGAGTGGTCTCTTGGCTGAGATGGGCCAGGATCCGCAGTTCAATTTGAGAATAGTCAGCACTGACCAGGAGCCAGCCTGCTTCGGGTAAGAAGGCTCGCCGGATCTGACGACTGAAGGCTGTGCGGATCGGGATGTTTTGCAGGTTGGGGTTGGAGGAGCTCAGGCGTCCGGTGGCGGTGACGGTTTGGTTGAAGTCGGTGTGGATCCGGCCTGTATCAGATCGAACTAGAGCAGGTAAGGCATCAACGTAGGTGGATTTGAGTTTGGCTAGGGTGCGGTGGTTGATGATGCTGTCAATGATCGGATGATCGCCTTCCAACTTTTCCAGAACTGCCGCATCTGTTGAGTAGCCGTTGGCCGTTTTGCGGGACTTCTTGGTGGAGAGTTTGAGCTGATCGAACAGGATCCGACTCAGTTGTTTCGGTGAATTCAGATTGAAGGTTTCTCCAGCCTGTTCATAAGCGTTGGTCTCGATCGTTTTCAACTCTTGGTCCAGCTCTTGAGCAAAGGTTCGCAGAAACTCCACATCGATCCGGATCCCATGCCACTCCATAGCTTCCAAGATCTCGGCTAGGGGAAGTTCTACCTGATGAAAGAGATCCCAGAGACGAGGTTCCGCTTTCAATTTTTCCGTCAAGATCGGGGTGAGTTGGTAGGCGCAGTAGGCATCGGCTCCGCAGTAGGCTGCGACTTGATCGATCGGGAGGTCAGCAATCGATCCTTTTTTTCCCACCAATTGACTGTAACTTTGAACCGCTAAATTCAAGTATTGAGCGGCTAGATCCGTGAGATTGTGACTGGCTTCTGGATCAAGCACGTAGCTAGCCAACATGGGATCAAAGACAACGCCTTGAAGCTGTAGACCATGAGCGTGAAAGATGGCTTGATCGAATTTGACATTTTGAAAGATTTTAGGGTGGCGTGGATCGGTCCAGATTGGGGCTAGTACGGCTCGAACGTGATCCCAGGGTAAGCAAGGGCCGTTGGTGTGAGCGATCGGAATGTAGGCAATGTCGTAAGGGGACCAGCAGCAGCCGATCCCAACAAGGTCAGTATCTCGGATCTCTAGACTGGTGGTTTCGGTGTCCCAGGCTACGGGGGTTTCTACATGCTGTAATCGATCGGCTAAGGCGGCTAAAGCTTCGGGGGTATCAATGATCTCAACCGGCGGAACGGTCTGGACGGGGATCGAGGCAAAATCAAACCAAAGGGCTTCATCGTCATTCACCAGATCTTGAGGTTCTGCTGCCTCTGACTCGATCGTTTTGGGTTGTGCGGCAATTGGCTCTAGACTCGATCCACCTAATGCAGCCTGGATCTTTTGGATCCGCGACATCATGCTCTGAAATTCAAACTGTTGCAACAATGGCAGCAATGTGTCTTGATCAAATCCTGTCAATTGCATCTGATCCCAATTTAACTCGATCGGCACATCTAACTTGATCCTGGCCATAAATTGGGAATGGATCGCGTCGGCTTGACCTTCCTCCATCCGCTTTTTCATGGCACCCTTGAGCTGATCGAAACTCTGGAGCAGCTTCTCCAAGGTTTCAAACTGAGTCAGCAACTCTACGGCTCGCTTTTGACCGATCCCTTTCACTCCTGGAATATTGTCAGACGAGTCTCCACAGAGTGCTTTGTAATCCACCACTTGCCAGGGCCAGATCCCTAGCTTTTCCTTCACTTTTTCCTGATCAAATTCAGTGATCTTGTCTTTGTTGTTGAGATGTAAAATATGGACTCGATCATCCTGACCGATCAGCTGAAACAGATCTTGATCGCCACTCAGGATCTTGACGGGATAGTTCGATCGGGCTTGGGTGGCCAGAGTTCCGAGAATATCATCGGCTTCAAATCCAGGGGCCATCAGGATCGGGATCTTGAGGGTATCCAGCAGGATCTTGAGGTTTTCAACATCTTCAATAAATTCCGGTGGGGTTTCAGGTCGTCCGGCTTTGTAGGTGGCATCGGCTTCATGGCGAAAGGTTGGCTGGCGCGTATCGAAGGCCACGGCCACATGACTGGGCTTCTCCCGATCCAAGACCTCGATCAAGGCTTTCAGAAACCCATAGCAGACACTGGTCGGGATCCCGGTCGAGGTGCGTAATCCCCCTTCGCGGCTGTAGGCAAAGGCATAGAAGGATCGATAGGCGAGGGAATGTCCATCGATCAGGAGCAACATGGGGGTGGGGGTTTGGCCTGAGTTAGAAATAGTTGCCACGATCATCCCTGCCCTTCACAGATCGGACTAGATCTAGGGTAGCGCCAAGTGGCTGAGGATCCCCTGGTGCAACTCCAGGATCAGAAGTTCGTGTTGATCAGTTGTAGCCCTACTCGCATTGCTGCCGCTCTCCCCAATCGTTCATCCATGAGGAGGCGATCGGCGTTTAACTCGACGGCTAGGGCGATCGCCTCAGCTTCACCCGGATCAAGTTCGGCTCTCAACGTGTTGACAAATTCTTGATCAGTGGCAGATTGCATTTTAATCCAGCTTAGGATCGGCATAACCCTGGCACTGGCATCGGTGTTGCCCACATTGATAATTTCGTTGAAAACTGTTGTTGGAATCGCGGTTTCATCGTAGAGTTGGCGGAGTCAATCGCGATGACCAATAGTGGATAGGTAAAAGATAGGTGACGTATTACTGACCACAATCATCGCCAATCGTTTGCCTCCAGGGTTCTGAGATCTTGTCGGAAGTCTTCAACACCGTAATGAATCGGGATTTTACGACTACCTAATATGCGTTCTAATATGCGTTCAAACTCCAGTTGGTTCATCTCTGCAAACTGGCTGGCTGTGCCCAGAGTAATTTTTTCCTGCTGAAATAGCAGAATGGCAGTTTCGAGCTTGAGATCGGCTTCGGTAATATGTGCCGTTTGCAGAAACTCATCGGGAATGACTAAACTCATGGTTCAACATCTCCTTTAAGTCTGTGATTCGTCAGGTAATGGGGGGAGCAGTGCCTCTAGCTGAACCAGGAGAGGAGCTAGCTCTGAGTGAATAATTGTCCACAAAATATCTTGTCTGACTTCATCGTAGCGATGGGCAACAATGTTGCGTAACCCGACGATCCGTTGCCAGTCAATGATTGGATGGGCTTGTCGAAATTCATTGGAGATTCTACGAGCTGCTTCGCCCAAAACTTCAAATTGCCGCTCAACGGCACTGATCGTGCGAATATCGTTGAGATACTCGTCAAAGCTCAAGCCATTTGTAAATGTTTGAATATATTGAATGGCTTGTGTCATATCCCAAACAGAAGCAACATCACGATTGTTTGACTGCATAAATAACCTGACGGGTTTTCAAGATTTCGTGTCGTCGATAGGGATTTTTTAGATATTGCTTACTCACCAGATCAACGTTTCGCTTAAATAAGGTTTCGATTTCTGTTTGCATGGCTTGCCAGTCATCCCAGGTTAACCACTGCTCTGGCGAGAAGGTTAGAAGCACATCAATATCGCTATCAGGGCGAAAGTCGTCGCGCAGGACAGAGCCGAAGAGAGCAATTTCGGTGATGTGCCAGCGTTGGCAGAACTCCGCAATCTGAGTGGGAGAGGCTTTGATTCTGTCTCCAACCAAACTGGTTAACTCAACCATCACCAACCTCCTCACCCAAAATCATCCGCTCTACTCGCGCTTTTGCGGCTGTAACGACGGCTTCAGCCTCATTTCGCAACCGTTTTGCCTCGCTTCGACGTTTTTTCACCTCATTACCAATCTTTTGCTGTTTCTGTAGATCCTTTGGAATAGGTAATTTGATACTCAAAATATCAGAAGAAGATACTCTGGGAAGTGAAGAACCGCTTTGCAAAGGAACAACTTGATCTAAGGTTAAAGGATCGATAGGCGAGAGAATGCCCATCGATCAGGAGCAACATGGGGGGTTGGCCTGAGTTAGAAATAGTTGCCACGATCATCCCTGCCCTTCACAGATCGGACTAGATCTAGGGTAGCGCCAAGTGGCTGAGGATCCCCTGGTGCAACTCCAGGATCCCTCGTTTGCCCTTGATCGCTTGGGACCGTGAACCGGATCGATCTGCACTGGAGCTCTTGGATCAGTGGGCGGGGGTGATCAGTCCTTAAGTGAGGGGAGAGAAGGCAGGAAGCTGGAGAAACACTGGCAACCGATCGATCTTAGGATTCAGGTTCAATCCGCTCCTTAGTACGGGGGCTGGGCTAGGGGGGATCCCCCAAGATCCCTCACGCCTGCAAGAGGTTGAATCCCAGTGCAACGATCCCCGGCAGCCGTTTTCCTTATCCATAGTGACCTGCTTTGATCGC
>CAZONZ010000258.1:2359-6136 GCA_964581005.1 uncultured bacterium | reverse complement strand
CCATCTGGACTAATACTACTGGCTTCCAAGCTGGCAGAAACACCTGTTGAGAGGGGTTCAGATCCTTCAAAGCTGGTAGGGGTTGAAGTTGAACAACTGACCAAACTACCCCCCAAGCCGAGGAGGATCGCCAACAAACTTAGAGATGATTTACGAGAGAGTTGCATATGCGGGAATTTCCTCAGAATCATGACAGAATGGCCCAATGCTTTTCGCTTTTGGCTTTTGAACCATTGACTTCTATTTAGCGTATGCGGAAGGGCTGTATCATTGCAATCATTTTAGGCTGATCTGTATTGAAGTTTCCTTAAGAATCTTGACACTCAAGTTGCATGGTTAATTCCATGTGATCTAGAGTTAAAGCTGTAAATGAACGATCAAACGTGTTATTTGAAGCATAATGGTACCGCTGTTAATCAGAGTTACTTGAGACAATGAGCTACAGCACAAATTCTTCCAAGGCAGCGACAACTCCATCTTGATCAACAGAGGGGGCAACCCAATCGGCTTCAGCCTGGATCGTTGGATGAGCATTACCCATGGCGACCCCGATCCCGGCATAACGGAGCATTTCAATATCGTTGTCACTATCGCCTACAGTCAGCACGTGATCCCGCGTTAAACCCAAGAGATCCTCAGCGAGATACTTAACAGCATTCCCCTTATTGACAATTGGATGGGTCGCTTCCAAAAAGGTGGGCACCGATCGAGTTAAATAAAGCTGATCCGCTGGAAACGTTTCCCGTACCCAAGCCAGCAAGTGATTGATTAGATCGGTATCTTGCGTCATCGCCAGCAGTTTGGTCGGTTCTGCCGGAAGCTCTGATCCCAAATCAGCGAGTAAATTCAGCGGCACTTCTGATCGTTCAGCATACGCATGACTCAGATCGGTCCACTCCCGCACATAGAGTTGATCCTCGATGTAAATATGCATGATCAAGGGATAGTCAGCGAGAAGGTGCATCAACTGCATGACCAAGCTGCGATCCAGACGCCAGTGTTGGTAGGTTTTATCTTCATCAGGATGACGGATCATGGCTCCCTGGTAGGCACACACAGGCATATCTGCCTTGATCTCAGCATGAAAGCGGCGGGCGGATCGATACATGCGTCCCGTAGCAATCCCCACTCGAACACCTTTTTGCTTCACACGCTCAATCGCTTGGCGGACTCGATCCGAAACCGTATTGGCTGATCCCGTCAAGGTGCCATCGATATCCAGCATGACGAGACGAATATCGGGTTTGCTAGAGCGATCTGGGACAACAGTCATGCGAGCCTCTCCTACATCCGTCTGAGAACTTAACACAAGTTTAGGCTTTCGTGGTCCTTTCGCGAGGGTTTCCCACTCCTTTGGCCTAACTTGGACCCTTGATCGAGGATCTGCAGAGTTTTTTTCGATCTGATCGGGATCGAGGCTGAGGGCATTGGGCTAGTATCCGGATGATTTCCTTTGGGGATCCTATCCTGATCGGTCTGTGCCTGTGTCTGCTTCTTTCCCCCCCATGACTTATCCGCTCTACGTTGCATTTGTGTGGCATCAGCATCAGCCTGTCTACAAAAGCCCGATCACGGGTAAATATCGAATGCCTTGGGTCCGCTTGCATGGGATCAAAGACTATCTCGACTTAATTTTGCTGCTAGAGCGGTTCCCGAAGCTCCACCAAACCATCAATCTTGTTCCTTGTCTGCTCTCCCAGATCGAGGACTATGTGGCGGGGAAAGCGTTTGATCCGTACCTAGAACTGCTGCTGACACCCGTGGCCAAAATGACACCGGCTCAACTGGGATTTGTGGTCGATCGGTTTTTTGATGGCAATTACTCAACCTTGATCGGGCCCTATCCACGCTATCGCCAGTTGTATGAACAGCGGGAGCAACAGGGACGCAATTGGTGTTTGCAGTACTGGCAATCTCACGACTTCAGCGATCTGTTGGCTTGGCACAATTTGGCCTGGTTTGATCCGATTTTTCACGAAGATCCAGAGTTACAGGGCTGGCTCCAACAGCAGCAAGGGTTCAGCCTCAGTGATCGGCAACGGATTTATGCCAAACAACAACAGATCCTGAGCTGTATCATTCCCCAACACACCCAAATGCAAGCTGCAGGCCAATTGGAACTCTCGACCAGTCCCTACACCCACCCGATCCTGCCACTGTTGATCAATGATCGATCGGCACGAGTAGCCCATCCAGGGTTACCTCTGCCTCGATATGGATTTCGGTGGGAGCAGGACGTCCCCATCCAACTCCAGAAGGCTAAACACGCTCATATAGGCCGCTTTCAAACCGCTCCTAAAGGAATCTGGCCTTCCGAGCAAGCGATCAGTCCAGCGATCTTGACCCATTTAATTCAACATGACTTTGAATGGATCATTTCGGATGAAGGAGTGTTGGCCTGGAGTTTAGGATCTCCGTTTGAACGCGATGCTCAGGGCCATGTCATCTACCCTGAAAAACTCTATCATCCTTACCGACTGGAAACAGAAGCGGGTGAGATCTCCATTGTGTTTCGAGATCATCGTTTATCGGACCTGATTGGGTTTAGCTACAGCACGATTGATCCGAATACAGCTGCAAAAGATCTGATTGGTCATCTGGAAACGATCCGGAACAAGTTGCCGCAGGATAAACCTTGGCTGGTGACGATCGCACTTGATGGAGAAAATTGTTGGGAATACTACCCGCAAGATGGCCGACTCTTTTTGGAAAATCTCTACACTCGCTTCAGTCAACATCCCAATTTAAGACTTGTGACTGTGTCAGAGTTTTTGGATCAATTTCCCCCGACTGAAATCCTTCAAGCTGAACAACTACACAGTGGATCCTGGATTGAAGCAGATCTGACGACCTGGATTGGAGATCCGATCAAGAATCGGGCCTGGGAATTATTGGCGCAAACTCGTCAGCTGATTGAAGATCACCCCAAGGCATCTGAGGCGACCTGGGAAGCGCTTTGGGCCGCAGAAGGATCTGATTGGTTTTGGTGGTTTGGTATGGGTCACTCGTCGGCTCATGATGCAGTATTTGATCAACTTTTTCGAGAACACATTGAATTTATTTACCGAGAGTTGGAAGAGCCTGTCCCGATCGCTTTACTGCAACCGTTGGAAGAGCATGATGGGCTAGGCGATCGATTGCCCCAAGGGTTTATTCATCCTTCGATCAATGGGCGTCCGGCAGAGCGGGAATGGACCCAGGGGGGTCGGGTGGAAATTGGTGGAGCACGAGGCACAATGCATCGAACCTCTCCGATCCGCCGTCTCTGGTATGGGTTTGATCATTTCCATCTCTATTTGCGTCTGGATTTCAGTTCCGCTGTCCAACGTCCTCAACAGATCCAGATTTACTGGTTTTACCCCAATCGGATCAGTGTGAATAGTTTGATCCCTTTAGAAGGACTGCCCAATGAAGCCCCGCTAAGCTATCACTATCGTCACGCATTGCATCTCGATCTAAATGGAAATCGTACTCCGCTAGATCAGGAGCCTCTACCGTTAGATCTGAGATTGTTGGAAGCCGACGCGAATCACACATGGCGAGAGCTTTCTAACCAGGTTCAAGCGGCATTAGATATGTGCTTAGAGATCTCGATCCCTTGGTCAGATCTATCGGTTCAACCTGGGCATGATACTCAATTTGTACTGATCACGACGGAATCGAATACCTTTCGAGAAGCCATTCCTCCCAAGGCAACGATCGCGGTTCGAGTCCCCTGATCCATGTATGCAGGTCAATGTATGCAGGTCAATGTATGCAGGTCAATGTATGCAGGTC
>CAZONZ010000258.1:0-2259 GCA_964581005.1 uncultured bacterium | reverse complement strand
ATGTATGCAGGTCAATGTATGCAGGTCAATGTATGCAGGTCAATGTATGCAGGTCGAGAAAATGCAGCCTAGATCTTGGCTAGCGAAGCTGGATCCGGGCGTTTGGGCAAACCAATGCCATACTGAGGAGAAGACGACACCGACTGATCTGCACCCTTCCCTTTGGCAATGACCGTTACGACTGCTTCCCCCATCGCCTCTTCCCCCTCCGATCTTGCCGCTCAGGTCCGATCTGACTTCCCCATCCTGAATCGCCAAGTCCATGATCAGCCTCTGGTCTATCTGGACAACGCGGCCACTTCTCAAAAACCCCAAGCTGTGCTGGAGGCAATGACCCAGTACTACGATCAGAGCAATGCCAATGTCCATCGCGGCGTCCACACGCTCAGCAACGAAGCCACCGATGCCTACGAAGGAGCCCGCCAGCGGATCGCCCAATTCCTCAATGCCGCTTCCAGTCAAGAGATCATCTACACCCGCAACGCCAGCGAAGCGATCAATTTAGTCGCCTACAGCTGGGGCATGACCACCCTGCAACCGGGTGACGAGATCATTCTCTCGGTCATGGAACACCACAGCAACCTGATCCCCTGGCAACTGGTAGCCCAACGCACAGGTGCCGTCCTGCGATTTGTGCAACTAACTCCTACAGGAGAATTCGATCTCGATCACTATCAATCCCTCTTGAATGATCGGACCCGTTTAGTTGCCACGGTGCATGTCTCCAATATGTTGGGATGCATCAACCCGGTTGACACGATCACTCATCTAGCCCATGATCGGGGTGCCAAAGTTCTGCTGGATGCCTGTCAAAGTGTTCCCCATCTTGCGGTTGATGTGCAAGCGATCGGGTGCGACTGGCTTGCCTTTTCCGGACACAAAATGTGTGGACCTACTGGAATCGGCTGTCTGTACGGCAAATTGGATCTACTCCGATCGATGCCGCCCTTTTTAGGAGGTGGTGAAATGATTGCCGATGTGTTTTTGGATCATGCCACCTATGCCGATCTACCCCAAAAATTTGAAGCGGGCACACCTGCAATCGCTGAAGCTGTCGGGTTAGGTGCTGCTGTTGAGTATTTGAGCCAGATCGGGATGGATCGGATTCATGATCACGAAGTTGAACTGACCCGTCACTTGTTAGACGGGATCCATCAAGTTCCAGGGATTACCGTGTATGGTCCTCAGGATCGAGCTGGATTAGTAAGCTTCTCGGTAGATGCTATCCATCCCCATGATCTTTCAACGTTGCTAGATCAAGCAGGGGTAGCGATCCGCGCAGGGCATCATTGCACTCAACCCTTGCATCGTTATTTGAACGTCCAATCCACTTCACGAGCTAGCGTCTATCTCTACAACACCAAAGCTGAGATCGATCATTTCCTTGAAGCCTTGAAGGAATCTGTGGAGTTTTTCGCATCTGTCTTTTGAAGCTCTCTTTTGCCTTGGAAGATTGTCATCACTAGGGCGAACCAGAATTGTTGACATGAGTGGATCAGTGCTAGCTCTGCAGCTCAAAGTGATCGGATGCTGGGCCAATGGCTGAGCTAAGCTTGATGTCTGAGGGCTGTTCTTTGGAGTTATGATCGCATGAATACGTCAGTTAACACTTCAACACTCTATTTGACCTGGTTTGATAACAACTCCTGGCTGATCGAAATTGGAGGCCAACGAATCTTGCTCGATCCCTGGTTAGTAGGGGATCTAGTTTTTGGAAATATGCCTTGGTTCTTTAGCGGAGTGCGGCCTCATCCTCGCCCCATTCCCCCAGAGATTGACTTGATCCTGCTTTCCCAGGGGCTACCGGATCATGCCCATCCACCCACATTGAAGCAACTCGATCGATCGATTCCAGTCGTGGGTTCACCGAATGCGGCCAAAGTGGTTGAAGAGTTGGGATATACCCAGATCACAAGCTTGGCTCACAGCGAGCATTTTACCTTAGCCAATCGTGTCCAGATTCGGGCCATTCCAGGTGCTCCGATCGGTCCAACTCTGATTGAAAATGCTTACGTACTTACGGATCAAAGCAGTGGAATCAGCCTCTATTATGAGCCGCATGGATATCCGAGTCCTGAGCTCAAGGATCTAGCTCCCATTGATCTGGTGATCACACCCATGTTAGATCTTTCCCTACCCTTGCTGGGTCGGATCATCCAAGGATCAGACACGCCTATTCAACTAGCCCAGTGGGTGCACCCCCAGATCATGATTCCAACCACTGCCCCTGGATCAACAGTCTATGAGGGATGGCTAACT
>CAZONZ010000257.1:0-6161 GCA_964581005.1 uncultured bacterium | reverse complement strand
AGAAATGGGAACTTGAATCACAAGCCCCATCCCCTTGTGGGTGGGGTAGTTGACTCCTGGTATTGATCGATTCCTCAGGTGGTCGGATCGATTCCTCAAGTGGTCGGATCGATTCCTCAAGTGGTCGGATCGATTCCTCAGGTGGGATGAACAGCTCCTCAGACGATCGGATCGATTCCTCAGGTGATCCAAACGATTCCTTAAACGATCCAAATGATTCTTGAACGAAAGTTTGCCTCTGGATCCTCTCGCAACTCATGTTCCCAATCACCCCTGAGAATTATAAAGACTCATCCAGCACCGTTGACCATTGCGTGGATTCCAGATCGCTACGGTATACTGTTAGCCGCAGGGCTATTTCGTGAGCCGATCCCTTGAATCCTTCCTTACCATCCTCTCCAACCCCATCCTCCCTCCCAACCTCATCTTCTCTCCCACAAACACGGAAACCCTCTTGGTTACGAGTCAAAGCCCCTCAAGGGATCCAGGTTGGCTCAGTCAAAACCCTACTCCGAGATCTGAATCTCAACACGGTCTGCGAGGAGGCATCCTGCCCTAATCTGGGAGAGTGTTTTGCCAATCGGACCGCAACCTTTCTGATCATGGGGCCTGCTTGTACCCGTGCCTGTCCTTACTGCGATATCGATTTCAACAAGCAAACTCTAGCCCTAGATCCAACCGAACCCGAACGCTTAGCAGCAGCCGTCGAGCGGTTAGGTTTGCGTCATGCCGTGATCACATCGGTCAACCGTGATGATCTAGAAGATGGGGGAGCGCGCCAATTTGTTGCCTGCATTGAAGCGGTGCGGCGGCGGATGCCCTTGACCACGATCGAAGTGTTGATCCCAGATCTGTGTGGGAATTGGGACGCACTGGAGATGATCGTGAATGCTGCTCCTACCGTCCTGAATCACAATACCGAAACCGTCCCGCGTCTTTACAAACGAGTTCGACCTCAAGCTCGCTACGATCGCTCACTGGAGCTGTTGCAACGGGTTCGAGCCTTGAGTCCCACAATTTACACCAAATCCGGGATCATGGTGGGTATAGGGGAAACGGATGCAGAAGTGATCGAAGTCATGCAGGATCTGCGCCAGGTTGATTGTGACATTTTAACAATTGGGCAATACCTGCAGCCCAGTCCTAAACATTTGCCGATCGTCCGCTACGTGACCCCTGAGGAATTCGATCGGTGGCGACAGATCGGTGAATCCATGGGGTTTGCTCAAGTAGTCTCCTCCCCCTTGACTCGGAGCTCCTACCACGCTGAAGCGGTTCAAGATCTAATGCACGATCACCCCAAGGGACGTTAGGATCTATCGATCAATCTCGGCAATAGCTTGTTCAAACGGGATCATCTCATCCCCAGACTCCTGATTAGTTAGCTCGATCCCAGAGTCGATTGATCTCAGCGATCACTTCCTTGCTGGGTAGAGACACAACATTTCCAGACAGATTCACTTCTGATCCAGGAATTCCAGCATTCCAAGGACTATTGGCTACACTCAGCAGATCCACCTGTGGATTCATGGGTCGAAAGCCATGTTGGACAAAGATCGCCTGTGAATCTGGAGAGGTCAGGAAATCGACAAAGGTACGTCCTGCCTCCGCTTGAGCTTGGGTGATATCCCGTTGGACGATCGCAGCCGTTGAAGTGGTCTCCATGCTTGGATCCAGATAGTAGATCCGATACGGTCTATTCTGGCTCACTTGGGCTTGATCCCAGCGAAACAGTGCAATACTTTCGTAGACCATGGCAACATCAGCATCATTGGGACCGCGTGCAATGAACTCCTGCAGCAAAATATCGGTTGATCGAGGGGGCAAATACACGGATCGTTTCACCAACTCAACTCGATCTACAATTGACGGCTGATTCAGCTGGACCGGGTTCAACGTAACGCCTCCCAACTGATCCAGAAACCAAAGACCGAGTGTTAATTGGCCACTATTCGATCGAGTCGGATCCGTCATCACAAAATCAAAACTGCCCCAAGTGGGATCTCCACCGATCTCCTCCCAACGGCCTACTTGCATGGCTACTTCAATCCGATCCCAATTAAACGTCCCAGTTGGAAATAACACTTCACCCCGTTCTGGCCAAGCAATTCCCACCAAAGTTGTTTTGACGATCGGACGCGGTGCTTCAAAAAACGGATCACTCTGCTCCTGGGCTCGCCACCGTCGATCGAGTTCCTCCAAAATCACGCCATTGGCTGGGATCAAAATCGTTGGATCATCGTTATTAGTATCATCTATGTAGCGATTGATCATATCCTGAGATCCCTGAATTTCGATATCGACCTCGATCCCAAGGTGAGTCTGTTCAAATAGATCCTCCAGCACGGCTAAGGGTTCCTGCAACTCTGAACCACTGATCACCAAGATGTCTTGTTTGACTCCAGGCAACGGGGTATAGGTAACTCCCAGGCCAACAACGAGAATCCCCAGCGAGATCAGGAGCGAGCGGCGTTGGCGAGTCAATCGTTTGGATGGCATGGATCAACCTCCTTGAATAGGGATCTTAGGCATCGATATGAGGGATCAGTACACTGACATGATCTTGAAGTACTCGGAGCGTTTGGCTAAGATGCTGTAAGTTTGCTGTTGTGTTTGTGTCCTTGAGATCAGAGATTCTGAGCTGATTTTGAAGTTCTTGCATCTTGCCACTAGCATCCACGATCAGAGTGATCAGAGTGGCCACCTGAGCTTGTCGGGCATCCTGTCCTTGTTGAGTAACTTGAATATTGTGCTGCAAACTGTCGGCCATCCGCAGCAGTTGATCACGAGTCCCACCCAGATCTTGATCGATGCGTTGCTGGACCTGATCCAGTTGTTTCTGCAGAATAGGGATGGACAGTAAGGTGTCTGCCGTTTGGAAGGATCGAGCCAATTGATCCACTTTCTCCGGTAAGCTTTGGGTCTGATCGCAAGCAGTTTGGACAGCCACGAGTAGATCAATTTCCTCAATATCTGCAAGTAGCCGAGCGGCTTCTGCCCGTAACTGCTTCGATTTTTCAACCAAGAGAGTCGCCTGCTGTTTGGCCGAGCGGAGTTCAGTTTCCAACCCTGGATCGTCCAGATCCCAGGTTTCAGGTTGCTGAGATTTTTGCCAGGTGGCTCCAGCCGTTGCAACTAATGCAGCTAAAGGTATCATGATCGGACTCGGAGCATGGATCACCCGCACCCCGATCACGAGGATGACAACTCCAACCAAGATCGAGAGTGGATAGTAAAGCGGATTAGGCATAGGCACAAACTCTCTAGACCTCCAGTAGAAGTCAGGTATTCAGTGAGATCCCGACTAACATGACGGAATCAAGGGACATTGCGCATCTGATCCATGGGATCCCCCGAAAAGCTGGAACGAATGGATTCAGACTCTCCCACTATAAAGGAAAATACCCATCACCACGGATACCTCTTTCCACAGCAGCGATCGCGGCGACCGAAGCAGCCACTGCAGAAAAATAGGATACGCGCAGGAAACAGAGAGCACCTAAACCCCAATAACAGGAACCAGCCTCATGATCTTTCAGGCGTGAGTTGCAGGTAGAGCCCCGGAATGACAAACAATGAAATTACCGTTGCAAACAGCAATCCAAATATAATAGCCATGCATAAAGGAAACCATATTGCTTCACTAAATGCCAAAGGAATAAGGCCGACGACAGTAGTAATCGTTGTTGTCAGAATTGGCCGAATGCGATCGCTAACACCATGAGCTGCTGAGTCCTTCACTGATTTCCCTTGACGACGATAATCATTCATTGTTCCAATCATCACAATCGCGTCGTTGACCACAATACCGACTAGAGAGATCACACCAATCATTGCTGGGAAAGAAAATGGAAGCTGAAGTAAATAGAAGCCTATAAACGTACCACTCAGAGCAAACGGGATACTCAACATAATAATGACAGGTTGAGAATAGGATCCAAATTGCAATACCAAGATAGCAAAAACAAGAAAAATGGCCACAACCATCATCTGTATTGCTGAGGCAAACGTTTCGCCTTGTGTATCTGCATCACCGCCGAAGCGGTATGTGTAACCGCGAGGCCAACTTGTTTTAAACTCTTCTAGCTGGGGTTGAAGTTGAGCTAGGATCTCACTGTCAAAATAGTCTCCTCCAGGGATATTCTTCGCAAATATTGTTACGGTTCGTTGGGAGTCTCGGTGAGTGATGGATAGGGGAACGGATCCGTATTCGCGCTCTAGAACAGCTGCCGCCGGAATCGTGTCTCCATTGGGGGTAATGAACTGAAAGGTAGAAAACTCATCTAACCGAGAGGGACCTCCAACTGCGCCATCACGAGAAGGCCAAGCGGTACTCAGTCGAATATCTAAATCATCTTCTCCATTGCCCAGTGCATAATCACCAACATGATTATCCGTCATCAAGAGCCGCCCCTGTACAGCTAAATCATCTTGGCTCAGGCCGTAGAAATTTAAAGCTTCACGACGAGGGATCAGCTTATAATCATTTCGCAGATTTCCTAAATCATCTCGGACATCCATCGTTCCAGGAATTGCACGTAACGCCGTTTGAACCTGATTTGAGATCTCTCGTAAAGTCTCTAGATCAGGACCACTGAGCTCCAATTGAATCGGATCCTCAGATCCTCCTGATCGTTCATACTGAACAGCCAGCACGGCCCCTGGATATTCCTTGAGAACTGCTTCTAAATCATGATTTAAGTCTCTCACATATTCAAATGAATCTCGTTGACGGTGGGAACGAGGGACAAAAATAGCTGATAAACCAACGAAATAGTCGGCATTAGCAGGTTTAAGTTCTCCAGAGCCAACCAGACTACTCCGTTGTCCCACGAGTTTAAGCACACTTTCAAACACTAAGTTGCCGTCAGGATCCTTGTACTGTTGGAGGTACTCACCTAACTGATCAGCAACGTCTTGAGAGCGATCTAGAGTAGCAGTGGGACTCAACTCCACGTTGACACTAAGTTTGAGACCATCGGAGGTGGGAAATAGGGTCCCAGGTAACGTGGTGAATAAGAAAGATGCCCCCATGAAAATTCCAATAGCTGCCAGAGTCCATAACCGCGCCACAGCCCGACTAGAAAGAGTGTTTCTTAAGCTCCAGAGGGCAAACTGTTCCGATACTTGCTCAGTTAGCTTGTCCATAAAAGTCGATTGATGCTCACCTGTTTTTCGATCCAGTAAGAATTTAGACAGGGGGACAACAACATGCAACGCTAGAAGATAACTTAAGACGAGACAAGTGATTGCACTAATTGGAATTAAGCGAACAAACTTACCCATAGTGCCTGAAATTGCCATGAGCGGAGCCATCGCCAAGATAGTGGTTAATTGTCCAGCGAAAGCAGGTCCGGCATAGGTTTGGATAGTTCGTATAGCGGCTTGAGGAAAACTCAGTTTTAGATTGAAAATTCCCTCATGCAATCCTTCAAGCATCAGAATAAAGACATCAACTAGTAATCCTAGAGACAAAATCATGCCAACCAGAACCATAGTATTGAGTGTTTGTCCCCCCAGCCAGAGCACAAAAATGGCGGCGAGGAATGTTAAGGGAATGGCTAGGCCAGCAATGATCGCTTCTCGCCAGGTCAGTGCGAAGAAAAGAATGATAAAGACACACACAGATGATTGCAAGACATTGCTTCCTAGATTAAGCAAGTCATCGTTAATCGTTTCTGCATCATTACTCAGGATCCGATACTCCATTCCGAACGGCCAGAGTTCAGGATCCTGTTGAGCATCTTGAAGAGTAGCGAGAACATCTTCGACCACCTGAATGGAATCACTACCTGCCACTTTAACAACATTGAGGCTGATGGTCGGTTGAAAGTCACTTCCCTCCCAACTGAGAAAGGCTCGGTTCTTCTCCCGTTCCAAATCCCGACGAATATCTGCCACTTCTTCAAGCCGCACAATTCGGTTTTCATTGAGGCGTGCTACTGGTAGCTGACGAATAGCTTCTAGTGTCCGAAACCGACCGTATAACCGCACCTGAGCCCCTATGGTATTATCCCGGACTAAGTCCCACGAGGTATCTGTATTACTTGTCTGAATTGCATCTCTAACCGATGTGGGTGAAAGGCCCAGCGTTTGCAGGCGACTAGGGATCATTTGAATATGAATAACTTCTTCTCGATCACCAGCCAGATTGACTTCTC
>CAZONZ010000256.1:0-6169 GCA_964581005.1 uncultured bacterium | reverse complement strand
TGACCCCCACCTGCCGTTGGCGAGGTGGGGGAATGCGTCACTCTTTTTGTTCAATGGTGATGGAGGGATCAAGGCTAGCAAGAGCATCGTAGGCACCCCAGTGAGTGGTGGCTCGCCGATGGGCTAGCAAACCTGCTTTGGCTAACAGGAGTGCGCCCGTACAGACGGAGGTGACGTGAGCAGCCTGTTGACTGACCGCTCGGATCCAATCAAGGGTTTCTGGATCGTGCAAAAGGGCACGAGTGCCATAGCCTCCAGGCACCACAAGCAGATCAATCTTGGGGGTAGAGCCAAACTCATAGTCTGGCAAGACTCGCAACCCTCCAACTGCTGTGATGATGTCAAGGGTGCGGGCAAGGGTGAAGACCTGAAACGGAGCACTTTCATCGGATCGGCGCGACTCTACTCCAGGAACCAAACGAGTCCGAGAGAAGACCTCAAATGGACCGGCAAAGTCAAGCACTTCCACGTCTGGAAAGATCAGGATTCCGACATTGAGTTGATCACTAGGCATCGCGGTCCTTAAGTTGGTGGGAAAAAGCAAGTGTCAGTAGGTTGAGGATGGATCTGGATTAGCGGTCCAGCTACTGTCCGGATTCAGCTCGGATGGTTTCGACAAACTCAGCAGTGATCAGATCGTGATCGTGATCGCGGGCTGCCTGCTCAATTTGCTGGCGGGCTCTGGCTCGGACAAAAAAGGGGGTCTTTTGGAGTAACGCCAAGGCTTCGGGAGTCCATTCGGGATCAGAGACAAAGTTCGACATGTTTAGGCCCACATTCCGCAAGTTCTCTTCTAGTGTTGATCAATTTACTTTTGCCTAACAATAGTTTTGCGGGTGATCTTTGAGGCGACAGTGGTGAGATCCCATGTAACTTTCTTGAAGGATCATCCCTTTCACAACTGACTATCACGCGGGATCAACCTGCACCAATATGATTTCCTTGCTGCAGTCTTGTTTTCTCTCGTTGCAAGCTAACTTCTCATTGCCGCATCATCGCCGCATCATCAGTTCTTCCTAAGCAAAATCGTGAGCCCGCTTGAACCGCTCAATAGGGCAGTCCCCAGACGCAGGATGACAGTACCCTGATCTACGAGCAACTTTATCACCAAAGATCCTCAGGATCCAGTCCTACTTCTCTCCCCACCCCTATGGTTCACGGCACTCTCTCCCTCCTAATCGATCGACTCCAGGCTGAACCGCACGGATCCTTCTCCCAGTCCGAGTTTATTGGGATCTCAACGGACACCCGTAAGCTCGCACCGGGATCCATTTTTGTCGCCCTTGAAGGGGAACAGATGGATGGGCATACCTTCGCCCGCCAAGCGATCGATCAAGGAGCTATTGCCGTGATCGCGCATAAACCGATCTCTGTTCCCCATTTGCGTGTATCTGACACTCTTGTCGCCTATCAACAGGTAGGCCAATGGTGGCGATCTCAGTTTCCGATCCCTGTGATTGCAATTACGGGATCCGCAGGCAAAACCAGTACCAAAGACATGCTGGCCGCAGCCTTGAGCCGCTACGGTGCCACCCTCAAAAGTCAAGCCAACTTCAACAACGATATCGGCGTCCCCCTCACCCTGCTCCAGATCCAGCCCGATCATCAGTTTGTCGTGTTAGAAATGGCCATGCGCGGACCCGGCGAGATCACTCGTTTAGCCCAGACCGCCCAACCTACCCACGCCCTGATCACCAACGTCGGATCCGCTCACATCGGTCGCCTTGGATCCCATGCCGCCATCGCCCAAGCCAAATGTGAACTCCTCCAGATTGGATCCCTCCAAGCCGCAATCTTGAACGGCGAAGACGATCGTTTACTCACCACTGCCGCCCAGGTTTGGCAAGGCACCCCGATCACTTACGGCCTAGCCACAGGACGCATCCAAGGACACTGGGATCCCACAAGCCAATCCGTTCAGATCGGGGATCTCGTCCTCCCTGTTCCTCTCCCTGGACGCCACCATGCCCTCAACTGGATGGGTGTGATCGCCACCATTCAAAGCCTGAAGCTGCCTCTGGATCCCCTCCAATCCCCCTTAGAGTTACCTGCCGATCGATCAGGCCGTAATCATCACCGGATCTTGCCTAGGGATATCGAGATCCTGGATGAAACCTACAACGCTGCCCCCGAAGCCATGATCGCGGCTCTCCACCTACTCAGCCAAACCCCTGGGATCCGCCGCTGGGCTATCCTTGGACCCATGCGAGAACTGGGAGACTTTGCCCCCGATCTCTATGCTCAGGTCGGAACCGCTGCCGCCCCCCTTCCTATTGATCAGATCCTGCTGTTCGATCCAGATCAAGAAATGACTCCTCTCCTAGACGCTGTCATCGCAGGCCGATCGGGAGATCCTTCGCACTATATTCGATCCTTTCGATCCAAAGCGGATCTGATTGAAGGGCTCACAACTCATCTTCAAGCTGGAGATCGATTCTTATTCAAAGCCGCTCGTTCGATTGAATTGGAGACCGTGATGCAAGCTTTGATCACTGCCTGGGAGTCCCAATAGCTTAAGCTGGGCAGAGGATCCTTGCGTTCTCTCGCCTCTCCTGCTACCCCAGAGGTGGCAATGTCGAACCCCACTTTTGTTGGTGCAAACAGGTTATGATCTCAAACCCTCAACCGATCGCTTCTCCTCTCACCCCTGCTGATCAGTCCCAAGCCTTAACAGCAGCTCGATCCGATGCCGTTGTGATCAATCGCTCAACCTGGGGCCGCCTCATGTTAGCTGGAGACGAAGCCCACGACTTCCTCCATAACCAAAGCACGAACGATTTCAAAACGTTATCCTCAGGCCAAGGCTGCGACACCGTTTTCATCACCGCCACTGCCCAGATCCTCGATCTCACCACCGCCTACGTCACAGACACCGGGATCCTGCTGATCACCTCACCCGAACGCCGTCAATTTCTCTTCGATCACCTCTCTCGCTTTATCCGCTTCGTCCGAGGTGCAAGTCTAGAGGATCAAAGTGATCAAACCGCCCTGTTAACCCTGATTGGTCCTCGCAGTCAGGCAATCTTGACAAGCTTAGGCTGGATTGATCCCGAATTCGATCAACGACCTCTGCATTCCCACGTTGAACGCCCGATCACCATCCAAAACCATTCGCGCTCGATCCGGATTGCAGTAGGCAATGGCTTAGGACTGCCGGGATTTAATCTGATCTTGCCGATCGATCAGGTTAATACTGTTGAAACTCATTTGATCGAGGCTGGAGCAACGCTAGCCGATCTCAATGTTTGGGAAATCTTGCGAGTGGAGCAGGGACGAGCTGCAGCGGATCGAGAAATGATTGATCCCTACAACCCTCTGGAAGCTGGATTATGGCAAGCGATCTCGCTCTCAAAAGGATGCTATATCGGTCAAGAGGTGTTGGCCAAGCAGGTGACCTATCAACGGATCCGTCAGGAACTTTGGGGGATCAAGCTCGATCATCCAGTTGAGGTTGGATCACCTGTACATGTGGCAGACGATAAAGTGGGTCAAGTGACCAGCGTGATCGCCACGCCCGCAGGAGCCCTAGCATTAGCCTACATTCGCACCAAGATCGAGCCAACCGTTGGGCTTGCCGTTCAGATCGGTGATCATCCGGGGGAGCTGATCCAACTCCCCTTGTTGAACTTTCCGCCCGTCTAGTTGGGGTTGGCAACCGATTGGATGCACTCCGATCCTGATGGTGCTCCAGTCCAGCCCAGCGTCTCCTCGTCCTGCAGGATTCGCGGTTGAGCCGGAGTTGGGATCGGGTTGATCTAGACCGCTTGAGTAGCTGCCGCAGGTGCAAAGGAGGTGCCGCAACCACAACTGGAAGCTGCATTGGGATTCTTGAAGCGGAAGCCGCCGCCCAGCAGATCTTCAGAGAAATCAACGGTCATGCCCGACAGCATGGTGGCGCTCAGCGGATCCACCACAACTTTCATCCCGTTTAGCTCAACCACTTCGTCATCAGGGTTGCTGCCCTTCTCAAAATTCATCGTGTAGGACATTCCAGAGCAGCCACTGGGTTTGACCCCCAGCCGTAAAACTCGCTCCAGTCCATCCGTCTCATACTTGCTGCGCAGACGCTTTAATTCTTGGACCGCGCTCTCAGTGACTTGGATCATGGCTACACAACCTCGTGAACGTTTGTCTGCATCTATCCGAATCGGCCTTGATCAGGCATTGGCCTCAGCTATCAGCCTAACTCAGAAATCCTAGTTGAGAATACTATCAACTAGAACCCCATTCTGTCACATTCATATCAAGACTGGGATCCCGGTCAATGAATTCCCAACCAAGGCTTGGATTATGCTGATCAGAGGCAGCACCTGAGGCAACGATTTTGCCATCTAACAGATGCCGGTTAACGCATCAATTTTGGCTAGCTTATCGGGAGCTAGACCCTCTAACTCATGTATGCTCAGCCATCCTTCTTTGAGCAAGCGAGCCAAGACAAAAAAAAGCATTGCAGAACGATGATCATATTTCCCGTCTAGTTCAAACCGTTTAGCACTTAAGAAATCGTGCAATTGCCAAATCTGATCCGTAGAGGCCAAAGACCCAGCTTGTTCTCGTACCTGGCCAATCAGCGCATTGACTTCCCGTTGGTAGGCTTCCTGAAAAGCTGTCTTTGCGATCAGTTGTTCCGGCTCAGACCAGTCGTTACCTGCGTGCTGATCGGGTTTGGCGGCAAAATCGATAGTCATTGCAATGGAATGATCAACAATGGTCAAGGTGAAATGAAAAAGCAGCAGTCAGAGATCCTGTTGCCTCATCCTGCTGCCAAAACTTTAGCCCAACTCAGCCACGCCTCTCAGGATTATCATATTTCTTAAGGTTCAGGTGGCTCTGCGCAACTCAACGGGCTAGATTGAGTAGCTCCTGAGGTGAAGCCAGCAGGTCAATGGCAACAAAAAAGATCTTGTTCTCCGGATTGAGTAGAAATCGCCAAGCGATATTCATCCCTACATTAGCCCCAAACCAGGGGGATTGAACCTTGCCTGTAACTTTGATCGGAGTGAACCCTTCTTTGGTAGGTTCTGCGACGCCCCGTTCTGGGATCAGTTTCAAGTTCTGGCATTCTTCCCGAAAGAACTTCAGAATGGCTTCTTTGCCCACAATGGGTTGCTTGAACGGGGGCTGGATGGCTCCATCCGGGGCAAACAGCTCAATCAAATTCTCAAAGTCATTGGCATTCAGATTATTCATATAATTCAAAACGGTCTCGTTGGTGACACCCTCGATGGATACTTTACTGCGTAGGGACACATCTTTGGGAGGCGACACAGGTTCAGCAACGGTTGTAAACGCTCCCATCTTGTTGACGTCAAAGCCCATATCAACAACTGAGTTGCGTAAGACGGTGATCTGTTGACCTGGATCCAGCTCCTGGATGGTGCGCAAGACTGCTGAGGCATTCGCCGATAACTGGTACCCCTCAGGGATTGGAGCAACAACTCCCTGTCTCATCAACTCGCCCAGCTCGTACCAGAAACCAAGCTTAACGTTGGGGCTCCAAACGGCATAGCTCCGGCAGATGGGTGTGTCCGCCCGATTGGCCAAGTTGCACATGGTTTGAGTTTGTTCAGCAAAAGACATCTGCCGCATTTGATTGAGGGTGTTTTCAGCCAGAACCATGCTGGCCGCCCCCGGAGCGGCAACGGTGATCGTTTTACCCATTTCAAGGTAGGCAAACCAGATCAAAGCCAACTGATCTTCAGCACTGAGTTGCTTAAAGCGGGCAGTTGTAGCTGGAACTACGTCAGCAGAGAGGGTTTCTGGAAAAATATTACGAGCAGAGTCGAGCGTAAATGGCATAGCGTTACCTTCCTGCAGGAATGCTGCACTATAGGGATCAAGAGTAAATGCAAAATTTTGTTGCATTTCTCTCAGTTAGACTACCATGACGCGATTTAGTTCAGATGAAACAGACTAAAAGTGATACTGACTGTAATAAATCAGGATCGTCTCTTCCTTAAGCTGATCAAAGGAACCTGATCAGGCATGAGCAATCTAGTTCCTGAATAAAAGTCTGCAAATATTGCACTTAGAGTCATTAGATCTAGAGATCTAACTATAGACAGAAACCTAGGAGTTACACATTTTGATACCCCTGAGCACATGGCGGCTATCCCCAGCGGTGCCCAGATCGTCCACATCACTGAAGATCCTTGGGTGAATCCACAAA
>CAZONZ010000255.1:0-6179 GCA_964581005.1 uncultured bacterium | reverse complement strand
GTGATTCTTGGAAGCCCACACTGTAATCTTTGATTCAGTGTGGGAGGATGTCACATCTTGCACCTTACAAGCAGTTTTGAACTTATCGGATTTCTCCAGACCGCTGAGGAATAGGATCACTTGCAGATGATGGCGGCGGCCACGGAAACAGTGAGTCAACATACTCTGAAAAGATATTTCTGGGCCGAGCGGGCTTCCTGTCAGTTGGTCAGGAGTCATGAGGGATCAAGCGACTTCCCTCTGGTGCAAGATCTCCGATCACAGATCTGCTATCCTCCAAATACTTGTTTGCCTAGCGCGCTGAAGTGCCTTAGCAAGGATCAGGAGGATCACGATGTCTAACTTTCGATTGAAGTCTAGTTATCAACCGACAGGGGATCAGCCTCAGGCCATTGCCAAACTGGTGGACTCGATCCAGGCTGGACATCTCTATCAAACCTTGCTAGGGGCAACCGGAACGGGCAAAACGTTTACGGTCGCTCATGTGATCGCTCAGATCGGTAAGCCGACGCTGGTGATGGCTCCCAACAAAACGTTAGCGGCCCAACTCTGTAATGAATTGCGAGAATTGTTTCCTGACAATGCCGTTGAGTATTTTATTAGTTACTACGATTACTACCAACCGGAAGCCTACGTTCCATCCACGGATACCTATATTGCTAAAACAGCTTCCATTAATGATGAGATCGATATGTTACGGCACTCGGCCACACGATCTTTGTTTGAGCGTCGGGATGTGATTGTTGTGGCGTCCGTGAGCTGCATTTATGGGTTAGGGATTCCGGAAGAATATATGAAGGCTTCGATCCCGTTTGAAGTGGGTCAGGAGTTAAATCAACGGCAGTTACTACGAGATCTGGCTAGCATTCAGTACGAGCGCAATGATCTCGATTTGCTGCGGGGACGTTTTCGATTAAAAGGAGATGTTTTGGAGATCGTACCTGCTTACGAAGATCGCGTGATCCGTGTTGAATTTTTTGGGGATGAGATCGATGCGATTCGCTTACTTGATCCTACTACTGGATCAATTTTGCAAAGTTTGAGCATGTTACGACTTTACCCGGCTCGCCACTTTGTTACTCCAGAAGATCAACTCGAAGCAGCCTTGATCGCAATTGATCAGGAGTTAGATGAACGGCTAGAGGAATTGCAAGAAGGAGGTAAGCTGCTAGAAGCCCAGCGGTTGGAGCAACGCACCCGCTACGATCTGGAAATGTTGCGAGAGGTGGGATATTGCAATGGTGTGGAAAATTATTCTCGTCACCTCACAGGTCGGAATCCAGGTGAGCCCCCTTCCTGCTTGATCGACTACTTCAAAACTGAAGACTGGCTACTTGTTTTAGATGAGTCCCACGTTACCGTTCCGCAGATCCGAGGTATGTATAACGGGGATCGATCTCGCAAGCAGGTCTTGGTGGATCATGGCTTTCGTTTACCTAGTGCGGTTGACAATCGGCCTTTGAAATCGGAGGAGTTTTGGGGCAAGGTGGATCAAGCGATCTTTGTGTCTGCAACGCCTGGAGATTGGGAGTTGGAGCAGTCAGGGGCAGAGTTTAAATCTATTGTTGAAGAGGGGCAAGCGGATCAGCCCACTAAGCCCCGTAAAAAACAACGTAAGTCTAACCCAGAGAAGAAACAGATCAAGGTTTATGTGTCTGGAACTGGACGAGTTGTAGAGCAAGTGATCCGGCCCACGGGAGTTGTGGATCCAGACGTTGCGGTTCGACCGACATCCGGCCAGGTTGATGATCTGATGGGGGAAATTTATGAGCGCTTAGATCGATCTCAAGTTGGACCGGCGGAGCGAGTCATCATTACCACCTTGACCAAACGGATGGCGGAGGATCTCACTGAGTATTTGCAGGAGCGTAGTATTCGAGTTCGTTATCTTCATTCAGAAATCACGTCGATTGAACGGATCGAGATCTTGCAAAATTTTCGAGAAGGAGCCTTTGATGTTTTGGTGGGTGTGAACTTGTTGCGGGAAGGATTAGATCTGCCGGAGGTATCTTTGGTAGCAATCTTGGATGCGGATAAAGAAGGTTTTTTACGGGCGGAGCGATCGTTGATCCAGATGATTGGGCGGGCAGCGCGAAATGTACGCGGTAAAGTGATCATGTATGCAGATACGATGACGGGGAGTATGGCACGAGCGATCACAGAAACTCAACGCCGCCGCGAGATCCAGATGGCCTACAACCAAAAATATGGGATCACGCCAAAGCCGATTATCAAAAAATCAAGCAATGCGATCTTGTCCTTCCTGGCGATCTCGCGTAAGCTCAACGATCATGAATTAGAAACAGCTTTTCAACAATCCGATGAGATCCCCCTGTCAGAGATCCCGGAGTTGATCACTCAGTTAGAACAGAAAATGAAAGAATCGGCTAGTAAGTTAGAGTTTGAGGCGGCGGCGGAATTGCGAGACAAGATCAAGAAATTGCGGGAACGTTTACTGGGTCATCGATCGAATGTTTGATCTCCTGGATGATCACGTCCCTATTCTAAGAAGATTTTGTGATCTAAGGCTCAGTTTGACTCAGGATCCGTTCTTAGAATCTAGCGTTCATTCACTCAGCAGGTTACCTTAAGGGACGTGTATGGATGTCCGGCTGAATGGATCTAAATTTGTTCACTTGGCCTGGACGAGTACCGTGATCACCTTACTAAAGAGTTTCTAGCCTGAGGGGATCCGTTCTAGTGTTCGATCTAAGGTCTACTTTCTATGCCCATAACCTCTGTCCATGATCTGCTGATCACATCCAGCTTTGCGACGTTTGTTCTCTTGTTTGTCGGGGTTGGGATCTATTCCGGCAGTCACCAGCAAGGCACGGTTGAAGATTATCTGTTGGCCAGTCGGGAAGCCAATCCCTGGTTAACGGGGCTCTCCACCGTAGCAACCAGCAATAGTGGGTTTATGTTTATCGGCTTGATCGGGTTCACCTACCAGATTGGCTTAGCTGCTGTTTGGCTGATCGTGGGGTGGATTTTGGGGGATTATCTTGCCTGGACGTTGATCCATCATCGCCTCCGCCTCGTTTCTGAGAAGGTAGGGGCTTCAACGGTGGCATCCTTTTTGGGACAGGACCATGAAGCGGAACGTCCTTGGCTCACGATCATTTCAGCCCTGATCTCGCTGGTGTTTTTGGGTGTGTATGCAGCAACTCAGTTACAGGCAGGCAGTAAAGCCTTGAGTGTGATCTTTGGCTGGGATTACAGCATTGGGATTTTTCTAGGAGCTCTCATTGCTACCATTTACTGCTTTGCAGGCGGGATCCGGGCGTCGATCTGGGTGGGCTCGATCCAGGCTACGGTGATGATCATTTCAATGGTGCTGTTAGTAGGCGTGGCGGTCTTGGCCAGTGGGGGCTGGGTGGGTCTCTGGCGACAGTTGCATGAGATTGATCGGAGTTTATTGAGTTTGAATCCACCCAGTTTGCAATTTGGATTACTCCCGTTTGCGTTGAGCTGGTTAGCGGCAGGGTTCGGGGTTGTGGGTCAACCTCATGTGATGCGGCGAGTCATGGCGATCGATTCGATCCATAATGTCAACCTTGCCCGGAATGTTTACACCTCTCTCTATGTGGTGTTTGCGGTAGCGGCGTTGGGGGTAGGGTTAGCCTCGCGGGTGTTGGTGCCAGAGTTAATGAATGGGGGGGATACTGAACTGGCTCTGCCTCAGTTAGCAACCAACTTATTACCTGCTTTTTGGGTCGGTGTAGTGCTAGCGGGACTGTTTGCCGCCACGATCTCAACTACAGATGCTCTCCTTTTGACATGTTCTGCTGCCCTTACCCAAGATGTTTTTCCTAGAGTCTTTCGATCCCTAAAGCTCGTCAAACTGGGTACATTATTAGTCTCTATTTTGATCCTGGGCATTGCCTTGATCAGTGATGACAATGTGTTTGTGCTGGCCACGATCGCTTGCACCGCTCTGGCATCAGGATTAGGTCCATTAATGATCTTACGGGTCTTGCGCCGATCGATCCCAACTCCAGTTGCGTTAGGGATGATGGCAGCAGGAGTCTCGGTTGCATTGGTGTGGCGCTTAGGTTTAGGGTTCGGAAACAGTATTTGCGAAGCGTTGCCAGGAATGATCACGGGGTCAATGATCTATCTAATGGCTCAACCCTTTATCAAACCGATGGTTCCCGATCCTAATCCAGAGGTCGGATCAGTTGCCGAATCCGATCGCTAAACCAGAATAAGGAGAATCTTCAGGCTAGTTCAGGCCGATCCTCCCCACAATCCTCAGAGGACGCATTGATCGATCAGGCGTACAATCAAGGCACAGATCCTTCCCCTTTTGCACATTCTCATGCTTGAACACGATGTTGTGATCGTTGGTGGTGGCCTAGCAGGTTGCCGAGCTGCGCTGGAAGCCTTACGTCGAAACCCTGATCTTAATCTGGCTCTGGTGGCGAAAACCCATCCGATCCGCAGCCACTCCGTCGCCGCTCAGGGAGGCATTGCCGCAGCCCTCCAAAACGTGGATCCCTCAGATAGCTGGGAAGCCCATGCCTTCGATACCGTCAAAGGATCTGACTATTTAGCCGATCAAGATGCCGTCGAGATCCTCACTCGTGAAGCCCCAGAGGTGATTTTGGATCTAGAGCATTTGGGTGTCCTGTTTTCCCGGATGTCCGATGGCCGGATCGATCAACGGGCATTCGGAGGCCACAGCCACAAACGGACCTGCTACGCCGCTGACAAAACCGGACACGCGATCCTGCATGAATTGGTCGGTAATTTGAAACGGTTGGGTGTGAAGCTGTATCAGGAATGGTATGTGATCGATTTGATTCTGCAAGACAACACTGTCAAAGGGATCGTGATGCTACAGCTAGCCACAGGTCGGATCGAAGTCCTGCGAGCTAAAGCGACCTTGTTGGCCACAGGAGGATATGGCCGGGTTTACAACACCACCTCAAATGATTACGCCTCCACCGGGGATGGCTTGGCCATGGTTGCTCATGCCGGACTGCCGTTGCAGGACATGGAGTTTGTTCAATTTCATCCGACAGGTCTGTATCCGGTTGGGGTGTTGATCTCTGAGGCCGTGCGGGGAGAAGGGGCTTATTTGATCAACCGTGAAGGCGAACGCTTCATGCAACACTACGCCCCTAGCAAGATGGAACTCGCTCCCCGTGATATCACCTCTCGTGCGATCGTCACGGAGACGCGGGCAGGGCGAGGGATTGATCAAAAAGATTATGTCTACCTGGATCTACGACATCTGGGTCATGAAAAGATCCATGCCAAAGTCCCCTTTTGCTGGGAAGAAGCCCATCGTCACCTAGGGATTGATGCGGTTGTGGATCCGATCCCTGTGCGCCCCACGGTGCATTACTGCATGGGGGGAATTCCGGTAACGGTTAACTGTCAAGTGCTGCGAGCTCACGATCAGATCGTGGAGGGACTCTTTGCCGCTGGGGAAACCGCTTGTGTATCGGTGCATGGAGCCAATCGTTTAGGCAGTAACTCGCTATTAGAGTGCATTGTCTACGGGCGACGAGCCGGTGCAGCGATCGCAGAGTACGTTCAGGATCAGCCCATGCCTGCTCTCCGGGAGGCCCCGTATCGTCTAGGTGCAGAACGGAAACTGGAGTACCTGCTGGATCATGCGGGTCAGGAGCGCATCGATCAGATCCGGCGGGAGTTCCAGGACTGTATGACCTCCTATTGTGGGGTGTATCGATCGGAGTCTTTGTTGCAAGAAGGTCTCGATCAGTTACAGGGTTTTCAATCGCGCTATGGGAAGAATCTCCTGTTGACTGACTATGGCAAAGTTTGGAACACCGAACTCACGGAAGCCTTGGAATTACGCAGCATCATGACGGTGGGCAGTTTGATCATGGCAGGCGCTCTAGCTCGGCGGGAAAGTCGGGGCTCCCATGCCCGCGAGGACTACCCCGATCGAGACGATGCCAACTTTCTCAACCATACACTTGCCTCACTAACAGAAACAGGATTTGAGATCACCTATCGCCCCGTCATTGTGAATCGTTTCCAACCTGAGATCCGGCAATATTGATGGTTTTTCGAGACGAGAACTTGTCTGATCGGCTCATTCCTAGAATCCTTGACCTATATCCTGGATCTGAACACGTCAAACCGCTGTCACTTAGTGAACTACCAGACACCGACCGCTAGGCGGTACGGTGCTGGCTTCCCTCTTC
>CAZONZ010000254.1:0-6200 GCA_964581005.1 uncultured bacterium | reverse complement strand
AAGGCTGGCCCGATGACGCCCAGAATTTAAGCAATCGATTGAGGAGAGATGGGGACGAGTGGTTTACCTTTTTGTTTGTCAGCCATCTCAATTGCAACTCGCCAAGGTATACCCATTAAGGATTTTTTATGATACGCATCTCCAATATTGAGCCAGAAGGAACCAGTGGGTTTAAGAGCCCGTTTGATCTCGTTAGAAATTTTAAGGAGCTTTTTGATATAATCTTCCCATTTTTTCTCAAGTCCAATTCCCGCATTAGCATAATCTCTCTGTCCCCAGTAAGGTGGGAATGTTATAACCCAGTCAATACAATCATCAGGCAGTAGTTGTAAAAGCGTATAGGCATCATCTTTTAAAAACAGAGGCATAAGGTCAAGTGAGTCCAGATAGTCTTTGACCTTGTTAATGTTCTGTGAAAATTCGTTTCCCGCAGTCATTGAGCTACCTTGTAATTACATCTTATAACTTTACCCGAATTTGAGAATATTGCTACTGAGTTTTTTTGCAAAGGGGGTAGCCAATCCACTGGATGCTCTCTGATTCTCTATTCGATCTCAGAGGTCGGCTGGTAGTGTGAGACTCCCCAGGTTTGGAGGATCGGGAACAGCTTGAGATCGGTTAAGTTCGGTTGTAATGGGGTGATTGTAATGTAGTGTTGGCGGATCGCAGCAATGTCAGAGCTTGGATCGAGACCATCTTCAACCACTTCGCCTGCCAGCCAGTAATAGGTCTTGCCACGGGGATCGGTGCGTCGCTCATAAATATCTGTGTATTTGCGAATGCCTAAGGGAACCAATACCGTTCCTCGGATCTGTTGAGTTGGTACAGGCGGGACATTGACATTGAGCAGCGTGAGTTGAGGCAGAGGGTGTTGCTCCAGTGTTTTCAGAAAGCGAACCACAAAATCAGCGGCAGGTTGAAAGTCAGTGGCGCTGAAGCTCGCTAGACTGACGGCCATGCTAGGGATCTGCTCCAATAATCCTTCCATCGCAGCTGAAACGGTGCCGGAGTAGAGCACATCGGTGCCCAAGTTCGATCCTTGATTAATTCCAGCGATCACCCAATCGGGAGGATCACTCATCAACCCATCGAGCCCTAGTTTGACACAATCGGACGGGGTGCCAGAACAGGACCAGGCTTGGATCGTAGGATCTAGTCCTTCACGAAAGGGATCGGCTCGCAGTGGTTTGTGGAGGGTGAGGGCATGACCTGTTGCCGATCGTTCCCGATCAGGGCAAACTACGGTTACTTGGTGAGATCCGCAGCGAGCCAGTGTATTGGCCAAACAGCGCAGGCCCGGAGCATAAATTCCGTCATCGTTGCTGATCAAGAGATTCACTTGCAGCTCACCTCACCCTTGCCACACAATGACCTTAACTCAAACCACCACGACTATGACACATCGCGCTCTGATCACGGGGATTACAGGCCAAGATGGATCCTATCTCGCTGAGCTATTGCTGGAGAAAGGCTACGAAGTCCACGGCGTCATCCGGCGGGCCAGTACCTTTAATACGGATCGGATCGACCATATCTATCTAGATTCCCATGATCCACGCGCTCGCCTCTTCCTCCACTACGGGGATCTAACGGATGGCACCACCCTCCGCCGGATCCTTGAAGCTGTCAAACCCAGCGAGGTCTACAACCTAGGTGCTCAATCTCACGTTCGTGTCAGCTTCGACTCCCCCGAATATACGGTTGATTCTGTCGGGATGGGAACATTGCGGCTACTGGAAGCGATCCGTGACTATCAATATCGTACAGGTCTAGAAGTTCGGTTTTATCAAGCTGGATCATCGGAGATGTTTGGTCTGGTTCAGGCTGTTCCCCAGAGGGAGACAACCCCGTTTTATCCCCGCAGTCCTTATGCTTGCGCCAAAGTCTATGCCTACTGGCAAACGGTCAATTACCGAGAAGCTTACAATCTCTTTGCCTGCAATGGCATCTTGTTTAACCATGAAAGCCCCCGCCGAGGGGAAACTTTTGTAACTCGCAAGATCACTCGTGCTGTGGCTCGGATTGTGGCAGGCCAACAGGATCGAATCTACCTGGGAAATCTAGAAGCAAAACGCGACTGGGGCTACGCTAAAGATTATGTTGAAGGGATGTGGTTGATGCTCCAGCAACCCCAAGCTGATGACTACGTGCTGGCGACGGGCGAAACGCATACGGTACGAGAATTTGTCGAGGGAGCGTTTGCGGCAGTCGATCTCCCCATTGAGTGGCAAGGGCAGGGCGATCAGGAAAAGGGATTGCACGCTCAAACAGGTCGGACGTTGATCGAGATCGATCCGCGCTATTACCGCCCCACCGAAGTGGATTTGCTGTTGGGAGATGCTAGTAAAGCAGCACGGATCTTGGGATGGAAGCCCCGTGTCACGTTTGCTGAGTTAGTTGAGCTCATGGTGATCGCAGATTTGCAGGCCCTCGATCTTGATCTGAGTAGCGAAGCGGAGCTCCAGATGCATCTCAATGGTCAAGAGGGCAAGGATCGAGCCTTTGTGAGACACCGAGCTGGCAATGGCCACGACTGATCGATTGCTTTCAGATCACAGAGGATCCAGATCAGCAGATCAGCAGGAATGATCCACGCGAAGGGCTGTGAGTCGGTCGATTGTGCGATCCCGGCGGGAGGTGGTTTCGTCCAGACAAGGATAGATCAATGCCTGTTCCAAGCCTGATCCGAGGCTAAACTCTAAGCCCAGTGCTTGAGCTTCACGGGAGAGCATAGCCAACATCGTCGGATCAGCTTGGGCCGATCGAGCTCGCCGTTCAAGTCGTTCTTGGAGAAAGTGGCGATGAATATCGGAAATAGATTGTTGGTGGCTCACTGTGAACATTTTTAATCCCTCAGAAGAGTTAAGCTTGCTCTTTTAGTCTGTTCTTACTATAGAAGCCTAGCCGCCTCTCGATCTAGACGCGGTAACAGATATTCATGGATCCTGCTTGTGGATTCAGTGCTCGCAGTCACTTAGTTAGTCACTTAGTTGGTTAGTCACTTAGTTAGTCAGTCACTTAGTTAGTCAGTCACTTAGTTAGTCACTTAGTCGATTTTTTGCATTCCAGCGGCTTGGGGATTAAAGGTTTCATCGAATAGGGTGCGAGCATCATAGCGGGCTCCAGCAAAGCGAGTTTGACCGATTTGGGTGTCTCTCAGATCCGCTGCACTCAGGTTTGCTGCTGCAAAATCGGCTCCCGTGAGATCGGCTCCTCGGAAATCAACAGCTCCCAAACTAGCAGCTCTAAAGTTAGCCCGACGTAGATCCGATCGACTCAAATTGGCTCCTTGCAGGCGGGCACGAGTCAAACTGGCACGATAGAGATTGGCAAAGCGTAAATCAGCTCGACTCAGATCCGCAAACAGAAGATTGGCCTGTTCAAGATTGGCCCCCTGTAACTTGGCGTCGGCTAAAGTGGCGCGGCTGAGCTCGGCTTCCCTGAGATCCACGTTCTCTAACTCAGCCTGAGACAGATCACAGGAGGGGCATCGGTTGGTTTCCCGCAATTGCTGTAGATCCTCAGCCGTCGCTGCGTGTAACGTTGCCAGCTTCAAGCTCGTCCAACTGATCGAACCTAGCAAACTCAAGCTAAGCAACAGCAACACAGCATATCCAGATCGAGTTCGGGATCGAGAGAACGGATAGGAGATTGGGAAAACGGGAATCAGGGCTAACACAGTGAATGGATCCTTAACGCAAGATCATCTAGCCAGATTGATGCAGGAGTCGATCAAAGAGTTCCAATATCAAGAGTAAGTCTGTCTCAAACCGATCCGGTTGACGATGAGTGGGCCGTGACTAGGGATGCCTGAGTTCAAGAATGCCCCCTCAGATCCGTTCCACTTGACTTCAACATTTTCCTCTGAGCCGGATCGAAGGGTTGCACGTTATCCTAAGAGGATATTGCAGCACGCAAAGGACTGAGCTGAGCATGATCCAGACCACCATCACGCTGAACCAAGTTAGCAAGGTTTACACCAATGGTGTTGTTGCTCTCCAGGACATGAACTTGACGATCCTGCCTGGGCAGTTTATCAGCTTGGTTGGACCTTCCGGGTGTGGGAAAAGCACAGTCTTGCGCCTGATTGCAGGGTTGGGTCGGCTGAGTTCGGGCACGATCACCTGGGGAGAAGAAAGCTTAGTTCACGAACCCGGTCAGTTGGCTTACGTCTTTCAAGAACCTGCCTTAATGCCCTGGGCCACTGTCTTAGACAATGTCCGCTTACCCCTCAAGTTGGCTGGGGTCTCAAAACGAACGTCCATGCACCAGGTTTTAGAAGCACTACAACTCGTTCATTTAGAGGGGTTTGAACATGCCTATCCACGCGAGTTGTCCGGGGGAATGAAAATGCGGGTCTCGATCGCCCGTGCCCTGATCACGGAACCCACGGTGTTGCTGATGGATGAACCGTTTGGAGCATTGGATGAAATTACCCGCAGCAAGCTCAATCAGGATTTATTGGATCTGTGGTTGCAGAAACATTGGACCGTGATCTTTGTGACCCACAATATTTACGAGGCGGTTTATCTATCCAATCGAGTGCTGGTGATGGCTGCACGCCCAGGCCGAGTTGTCGCTGATATTCCGATTCATGTTTCCTATCCCCGCACCGAAGCATTTCGGACTTCACCTCTTTACAATGAATACTGTCGTGAGGTTTCCGCCCGTCTGTCTGAAGCAATGACAGGGGTAGCACTAGCCCCAAGTCCAACCGTCATTGCCTAACTTACGCGAATCACAGTTGATGATTGCAGTAGCTCAACCCGCACTCCCCTCCACCCATGGATCCTGCTTGACAGGACGTAACGAGTGTTGGATCCGTTTCAGTCTCTGCTGGCGAATCTCGTGATCAAACCTGGCCAGTACTTCATCTAATTGCAGCTCCAGCTCCTCCATCTCCAAACGAGCACGACGCAAGTTCCTTAAGAGACGTTGATCGACGGAGGCATGGGGCATTGAGGGTTGATGGGTCATGGTAGTTTCCACTCAGTCTTGACGTCTCGAATACTTTGCTCTAACGCTGGTAGTCTAGCCTCTGTATTTGCGATGACTTGCATGACTAGCCTTAGCCTATCTCCTGGGATGTGAGGCTGTATGTCACAAATACGAAGTTGCAGACTCGAAAATTGGGAAAACCGATCGGTAGCTTGCTCTGCTACACGTTGCAAGTCATCCAGATAAGCGATCGTCCTTTCTGTTTCACCAAAGCGATCCAACAGAGCAAATTCAGCCGATCGGGCACTCTCGATGACATCGGCTAATTGCCGCTTTAAGCTCCAGATTTACTCAGAAACTTCATTAGGGAGTTTTGCCATAAATGCCGTTCATGTAGAAGGTAAGTCCTTGAGATGTTTAACCCATGAAACTATACCCCGGTTGAGGATTCTAAAGACTGCAAAAGGCTGGGCAGGATGGGATCGCTGTTTCTGATCGGTGATCAGTGGGAAACAGATCCGGTTTGGGGGGATGTTGACAGTGTGGGAACAAGATCATAGTCGCCAGCGATCCTTGGTCTCAAGATCCTAGGATCCTTAGGATGACAGGCCCTCATGAGGATTGGGATCCTGGGATCCAATATCAACTCGTTTGGCCAATGGGATCCTCGATCGATCAAGCCAAATGACTGTTTCCCAATTCATGATCGGTGCCCTGAAGCTCGATCGCCATTTTAGCTTAGGGTTGATCCGTAGCCTGTACATTGCGCTGAAGGATCAAGAACTGCTCACTGAGGAGATCATGAGATTGTGCCAACTGTTGAACAAGCACTAACCTGCTTCAGGGTATGTCGGGATCTGACTAACCTCTATCTCTCTGTTAGTCTGGTGAGACTGGATGCAAGGACTGGCAATGTTGTCATCTTAGCTGGAGATGAAATTGTTGTTGAGATCTATCCCAACGGATTATGGAGGTTCATCTATGAAGTTTGATCCCGCGCATCTCTCCCTATCAGAACTCAGAACGTATGTGCTGGAGCACAGGGATGATCAAGACGCTTTCCACGCCCTGATGGATCGAATTGATGCTCAGCCTGCTGAACGGGTTTTCTCGCGTGAGGATCTTGATCGGTTCCCTGAGCTGCTGGCAGAGCACTTGCGATTAGAGGGGAAACATTTCCATCGTTAGATCCTTCCTTCGGATTAAGGTTTAAAAAGATTGCCGGGAACTCCCCATCCCCTCGTGGGTGGGGATGAAAGGCA
>CAZONZ010000253.1:0-6230 GCA_964581005.1 uncultured bacterium | reverse complement strand
CTAAAGGATCCATTGACGCTGAAGATGTGCCTGAAGATCTGAAGGATCCATTTGCGGATCCAGCGTAATGAGCTACCTTAAGGGGATATTATGAAGTCCTTTTGGATGCTCATCACGATCGAGCTATGAACAATCCCCCCCGCGTAGCCATTTTGGGAGCCACAGGTGCTGTTGGCGCTGAATTGTTATCGATCTTGGCCGAACGCCAATTTCCCCTCGCTGACCTGAAACTGCTCGCTTCAGCTCGATCGGCAGGCACCACCCTTACCTTTGCTGGGGAACCCATCCAGGTCGAAGAAGTTTCAGCAGCAGCCTTCTCCAACGTTGATCTGGTGTTTGCCTCTGCAGGTTCCTCAACCTCGAAAGCATGGGCCTCCACCATTGTCGAAGCAGGGGCCGTGATGATCGATAATTCCAGTGCTTTCCGCATGGATCCTGACGTGCCATTGGTTGTCCCAGAAGTTAATCCTGAGGCTGCCTTGCACCATCAAGGGATCATTGCCAATCCCAACTGCACCACAATTTTGATGTGTGTGGCGATCTACCCTCTGCACCGGATCAGTCCGATTCAACGGATCGTAGCAGCAACCTACCAATCTGCCAGTGGAGCTGGGGCACGGGCCATGCAGGAGCTTCAAGATCAGGCTAAAGCGGTGTTGGAGGGTGAACCCGCCCAGGCTGAGGTCTTTCCCTTTCCGATCGCGTTTAATCTCTTTCCCCACAACAGCCCGATCCAGGAGAATCACTATTGCCAGGAAGAGTTAAAAATGCTGAATGAGTCCCGCAAGATCATGAGAACACCGGATCTGCGGGTGACATCAACCTGTGTCCGAGTGCCCGTACTGCGGGCTCATGCTGAAGCACTCAATCTTGAGTTTGCTCAACCGTTCGATGTTGATCAGGCTCGGATCTTGCTGAGTGACGCCCCAGGAGTCCAGCTGATCGAGGATTGGCAGCAGAACCGCTTCCCAATGCCCGTGGATGTGAGTGGCCAGGATCTTGTTGCTGTAGGCCGGATCCGCCAAGATCTCTCTCATCCCCATTGCTTGGAGTTGTGGATCTGTGGGGATCAAATCCGTAAAGGAGCGGCCTTGAATGCGATCCAGATTGCTGAATGGTTGCTGAGCCCCAAGCCAGCCCAGACGACCTCTCAACCTGCTCTGGAACTCGTCAGCTAGGATCATGGCTCTCCAAGTCCATGGAGTGAGCTGATCGAATTTGTGATCCGATCTAACTAGAACTGGTGATACTTTTCAGCATATATCCGAACACCAACCCAATCAGAAAGGCCCAGGCTTGGCCAGACTGAAAGAAGTGGGTCACGCCTCTGGAAATGTCACCCAACACATCTTGATCAAAATTTTGAGCGATCTTGATCTCGCAGCACTGCATACTCAGAGACCCCGATCGGATTAAGTGAAGCTCTTCTCCTGGAGTTGAAGCAATCAGGAGTGGGGGATCAAACGATTCGATCAAAGGAGACGTCGAAAGAAGTATAGGGGTTGAGCTCATGGGGATCACACTCCGTAAAAAGAAGCAAAGAGTTAAGACGCCGACGGAATCGGTAAAACTTTGAGAACGACTAAAGTCATATCATCAACTGAAGGATCTCGCTCTCGCCAGGTTTCCTGCTGCAACAAAATTGACGGATCATCAAGTTGGGGATCGAGATCACCCAAGTAGGGAGGTTTGGCTCTGGATCGACGGGCTCGTTGTCGAGCTTGAGGATTTTGACGGAAGGCTTCCACCTGCTCAAAGAGACTATTCACAATGCCTTGGGGATCCTCATAGGTCTGAGCAGCGTGTTGGATCGCAGCCTCAAATCCACTCACTTCTAAGCGATTGCCTTCAGCATTAGCAGCCTCCGTAAAACCATCCGTATAATAGACTATGACATCGCCGGGTTGAAGTGTGATACAGCCCTCTTCGTAGTGGCTGTTCAGATCCAGACCCAGTAAGGCTCCTGCGGTATCCAGGGATCGGAGTTCGCCTGTCTTGGCTTGCCACCAGAGCGTGGGGTTGTGGGCGGCATTACTGTAACAAAGGCGACCTGTGTTGGGATCGTATTCAGAATAGTAAAGGCTAATAAAGCGATTGGAATTGTCCAGATCGTTGAACATGACCTGGTTGAGGTGATGCAAGATCCGGGCAGGGCGGTGATGGTTTAGGATCTCAGCTCGCAAGATGCCACGGGTCATTGTCATTAATAAGCCTGCCGGAACTCCCTTGCCCATCACATCCCCGATCACAATGCCCCAGCAGGGTTGGGACCGATCGGAGGAGGGTGAGGAGTCGTCACAGCCGCAATCATCAAGCTCCAGCTGAGGGGCAAAAGGAACTTTAATGAAGTCATAGTAGTCACCGCTAACCATATTGGCAGCCCGACAGCAGGCTGCTAGGGCAATCCCAGGGATCTCAGGATACTGACGAGGCAATAATTGAGCTTGAATTTCCGATCCAATCTCCAGTTCTTTAGCTAAGGCTGCTTTCCGACGTAGCTCAGCCGTTAGCTGATCATTTTCAATTGCCACCGCAGCTTGATCCGCGATCACTCGCAATAGTTGCTGACGATTTTCATCCCAAGCATAACTAGAATCGCTGCTAAACACATAGAGGCGGCCTCGAACAGTATTACGGATTAACAAAGGGGTGCCAAACAGCTGGATCTCTGAACCTAACTGTTCCTGGAAGCACTCGTCTAAGATCTGTTCAATTTGGGTTGTTGATTCATAGCTCAACGGTTGATCTGACCACCGCACAGCCTTGATATCTTGCAGGGATCCTTTCAGGTCTTGTAGAGCCTTAAGATGGGGGCCTGGAGTCGCTTCGGAGGCTTGAGGTTGCGGCAACGTCCGGTTGGGTGTTTGAGATCCTGGAGAGGGTTGTGATGCTGGCGATTCATTTCGATCGGGCTTGGATTGAAGACTGTTAGGGTGCCACATCCAACCCGATTGAGTAGATAACGAGTGGGTTACCTGTTCAAGTAGAACACGGATCCGTTCAGCTTGCTGGGGATTGGCACAATGCAGTTGCTCTAGCTGGATCGTGCCGTTGGGATGAAATAAGACGAGGACTCCCCCTTCAGCATCGGTCAAGTGGCTGGCAACAAACGCAATCAGTTCCAGCACTTGATTAAGATTTTTGAAGGATCGCAGTGCAAAGGCCAACGCTCCAAACAGATCTTGCATTCGCCGCTGTTCCCGTTCTAGATCAGCAACTAATGTATCTACGACCTTCGTCGAAAGGAGATCGGCTGACATGGCTGGATCAAGAGGATCTGGATCTGGCTGGACAGAATTAGAATCGAGCGCTTCGGACTTCAAAGGGGTTGAGTTTAGAGTTGTGATTCCCTCCGAAGGGAGGGTGGGATGGGGATGTAGCGATGGGGAAGGAGCAGATCCATCCTCACCAGAATCAGGTTGCCATTGCAGTAAAGAATCAGAGTCGGACATAGCGGATTGAGGAACCTGAACAACAGAACAAACAGGTGTTAGCCAAGAAAGGTCAACTGATCGGGGGGAGGGTGAGGATCCGGCGGATGGCTTGAACAGGTGGGAGGAGTCAGGAGGAGGGAGCATAAAACTCCAAAAAAGAGGCACCAAACTTAGCCTGATAGCTTAGCAGAGATCCTACAAAATGAACCACCTCTGATCGATCGGTTTCTCAGCCGTAAATACCGCCATCATCAACCGTAGAATCCAGTTTCGGTATGATCCAGATCAACATGCAGTTGAGATCCACACTCTGATCAACCCAGATCCGAAGGAAATCAGGCAACACGGTCGTTGGTGAATGTTGATTCTAGTACTGGGGAACTAAGGGGTAAATTTACGGCGTGAAGCTACTCTCAGTGTTGTAGTCGGTAATTCAAATCGGCAACTTCAATCGGTTGATGCGGTGATTGATCCAGGGTTCAATGGATTTTTATCTTTGCCCTCTACAATCATAACTACGTTGAATCTACTTCGGAGTGGTTCTGATTTTGTTACTCTTGGTGATGGCAGTGACACTTGTTTTGATTTGTACACTGGAACCGTGATCTGGGACGGGCAGTACCAAGAGATCGATAGTGCAGAATCAGAAACAGAGCCTCTGCTAGGAGTGGCACTGCTTTACAATAGCGGGGCAGCAAAAGCGGATCTTAATCATGGCCGAAGAACGATCACCCACAGGATCAGGAGAGGATGAAACCCAGATCTCTCAATCCGCGCATCCAGCCCGTTTAGGAATTTTAGCGTCTGGCAAAGGGAGCAATTTTGTTGCTCTGGCCCTTGCGATCCAGGCTCAAACCTTGCTGGCTCAGATCCAAGTGGTGATTACAAATAATCCTGAAGCTCCAGTTCGACAACGAGCTGAACCCTTGGGGATCCCGGTGGTGGTGATCCATCATCGAGAGTTTGACCAACGTGAGGCGTTTGATCAGGCCGTTGTTGATCAGCTGCGAGCGTATCACGTGGATTGGGTGATCATGGCTGGGTGGATGCGGCGAGCGACGGCTGTACTGGTGGATGCGTTTCCGAGTCGGATCGTGAATATTCATCCAAGTTTGCTGCCTAGCTTTCCAGGGGTGCGGGCTTGGGAGCAAGCTTTGAACTATGGGGTTAAGATCACAGGCTGCACCGTTCACTACGTCACATTAGAGGTCGATCAAGGCCCAATTATTAGGCAAGCGGCTGTTCCCGTTCTGCCTGACGATACTCCAGAGAGTTTGCATCAACGGATCCAGGAGGAAGAACATCGGATCTTGCCTAAAGCTGTGGCTGAATGTTTGGCGGAAGCTCAGCGTCAACAGGTGAAGGACTCGAAAGGATCCTGTTGAACCCATTGTGCTGATGATCGATTTGGATCCCTTCAAGGAGTTGGGAAAAGACCAAGGGCATTGTGGATGCGAGGCAGGATCCGGCGGGATTCAGAATTGAGGCCACCGTAGATCGTGCCATTCAGGTAGAGGGTCGAAGAGGTGCCACCGTCCAAGTTTAATGCCGCTTGACAGCCTAGATCCTGCATCACCTGAGCCATTTCGAGCAAGGTTACCCCGCGAAACTCCTGGGACTGTCCAACCGTAACCAGAAGGATCTCACCCTGATCCGTTTGGCCGATTGCACTCCGAGCTGCCCGCTGGGTTTGAAATCCAGGTTGAAATTGCTCCAGCTCTGCATCAAGAACGATCTGATCCCCCTGAAGTAGCAGAGGCCCAGCCCCCAGAGCGTGAGGGTATTCATCAAGATCAAGAGGATCGGCAGTCCAAGTGATCTGAAGCTGATCCCCAATCCCAACAGGTTGCGCTTCGATCCATCCTTGCGTGTTCCGCCCAGTCAGGAGATAGCCATCTGCCGGGATCGAGACGGTCAAGGTTCCAGCCCGATCCGCAGGATAGATTGCAGCTACTTGATCCTGGACAACTTGAACCAGGAGTTCATCATCTGTTTGAGTGGTGTAGTGCGATCCCCATGCCGGTGTATATTGAGACACTCCAGCGACGATTAATGCTGTGTTGATTCCTTGTAGTGGGATCTGAATTCCGGTATCGGTTTGGGCTTGACCTGTGAGTGACAGTCGGCTGAATCGAAACTCTCCTTGATCATTCCAGACTACAGCTCCCCGTCCTAAGGTGGGGCTAGAGATCCACTCGCCATCCCGCCGAAGGGCTCCGATCGGTTGATAGCTGTTGCGGTTGAAAAAGCCACCATTGATCGCGCTGATGGATCCTTGCTCTTGGGCTAAGTCTTCAAGATCTTTCAGAGCAGCCAGAAGATCGGATCGAGCCCAGATCGGACGTAACTGCAGGTCTGTACGTGTAGGATCCCATCGAACCAGGGTAATCGGTAGCAGGGATCCTTGCACGTTCAGCGATCGTTGCTCGAATTGAATCGAAGTGATCCGCTCTGCCGGAAACGGGATCGGCAAGATTTGCGCTTGAGCTAAAGCCATCGGTTGATGCACGATCCCATCGCAGCCTTTGACTATCCCGATCAAAAGAATGCAGATCCTGCAGCACTGGCACACCATTAGAGCGAGCCGATCCATGGTTGTTGAGTTAGTTTCGCTCTTCGTTTCCAGGATACAGCGATAATCTTAAGATGAAGCCCAGCAACCATCACGATCACATGCCCCAGGGAAGCTTCTCAGGGGATCTGGAAACGTCCCTGGACGAGAGGAGCACCACCCAGGGGGAGTGACATCCTCTCCCGCTAACCGCTAGCGGTATAGCGGGAGCTTCCCAACCTCAC
>CAZONZ010000252.1:0-6255 GCA_964581005.1 uncultured bacterium | reverse complement strand
ATGGTGGGGAAGAAGAACTCTAGGAATTGGGGGAAGAAGCGTTCGAGGGCCTCTTTCCAGGGTGGATCGTATTCGGAGGGGAAGAGCATGATCGAGGGGAGCGAGAGGAAGGGATCCAAGGGGAGAGGGAGCGAGGCTAAGGGTGGGGGTGCGGATCCCAGAGGTATTTGTGGCAGGCGGCGGCGGCTTGGCGGTGGGGGTGTTGGGATCCTTCAGCATCGGGTAGTCACGGATCCGATCCCAGCAGACCTCTAGCTAGGATCGCCAGGGTCTGATGGCTTGGTGGATTCAGGGCTTGGCAAAATCTGAGTTGCCTGAACTAAACGATCGAGCGCTGGCCCTCTGGACTGACGCCGATGATCGTGAGTTGGCAATCGAGGATCTTGAAGCCGTATTTGTCAGCCACTTTTTTAGCGATCTCTAAAATGGCATTGTTTTTGAACTCGATCACTTCGTTGGTTTTGATACAGACAAGATGGTGGTGGTGATGAGGGCTGGGTTGATTGAGTTCGTAGTGTTTGTGGCCCTCTGTCAACTCCAGTTCTCGCAAGATCCCCATCCGCGCCATCAGTTTCACCGTGCGATAGATCGTGGAGAGACTGATATTGTGACCGTCGGCCTGGAGGCGATCGCGTAATTCTTCGGCGCTGAGGTGCTCGCCCTGAGGGAGATTTTGAAACAGTTGCAGGATCACCTCACGTTGCGGTGTGGCTCGGTAGCCCTTAGCGTGCAGCTCAGCTCGAAAAGCGTCTTCGGTGTACGTCATGCCAACCCCGCTGTCAACAACGAATGCTATTGATAATAGCTTAATCCCTCGCTGCTTGCCCCCAGTACCGAAGATCTAATCCTGAGAACTGTTTGCTGTGTCTCCCCGATCTTGAGAGTTGTTGGTTGGCTTCCCCCACTCCTGACAACCGTTTGCTGCGTCTCCCCGATCCTCTGGATCATCAACCCGATCAGCGGGAAAATGAGGCTGACCGGGATCGAAACCAACGCGGCAAGATCATCCCCGCCACAAAGAGGATCAGAGCAACACTCGCCACAACAGCCAACCGACTTAGCAACACCTCCAAGGGCAGAATCTGACCCACCCCAAAGGCCAACGTCACCATCACACTGGCCCAACTGATCGCCCCCAGAGCATTAAATAGCACAAATCGAGGGTAGGGCATCTGGGCAATTCCCGCTAATGGACCTGCAAAGATCCGCAGCAAGGTGAGAAACCGCCCCACCAGAACCGCTTTACCTGCATTCGCCTGAAATTCCGATCGAACTCGCTCCAGATCAGCCTCCGAGATCCGAAAGAGTTTTCCCAAACGCTGCAGCAACGGCCATCCGCCCAGCAAACCGATCCAGTAACCTAGGTTATCGCCCACGATCGCCCCAGCCACCGCCGATCCAAGCACCCCCCAGTAATTGAGTTCCCCCTGACCTGCCAAAAAGCCTCCGGTCACTGTGATCGTCTCTCCTGGCACCGGGATCCCTGTATTCTCGACCAGGATCCCGAAAAACACGGCCCAATAGCCATACTGTCGCAGGGCTGCTTTCCAGTTTTCCAGATCGCTTAGATCCTTGAACCCTTCCAGATCCTTGAGGTGACTGAAATTCACATCCAGAGGGGGCAGATCGAAACCAGGCAGATCGAAACCAGGCAGATCGAGCATGGGGGTTAACTCCTTAAACATTCATCCATTGAGGTCGCCTTGAGTGAGCAGGATCCCCTTCGGTGGGAGGGTTAGGGCAACGGGCTCTCAAGATCACTGTCCCAAACCCACGTGAACCCAGAATGAACAGAATCCTGAGCTTTGCTGAGAGTTTGGTCAGAGTTGCGCTCAACGGTCTCAATCGGTCTCTCCCGATCGTTGGGACTCATCCTCGCCCTGCTCACCTTCATCAGGCTCAGCCCGGTAGACCAGCAGCTTGGCATACACCGCCTCAGCTTCTTTCAAGATCCGTTGGTTAGGCCATGCCTGGTAAAGCGAGGCTGCGATCCCTAAGCCCCCAGCACCCACCCCTTCTTTAACATGTCCCTGCTCATACGCCCGCAGTTGGGGATAGTCACTTTGGGAGAAATCTAATTGAGCCGCCAGTAACGGAATCGATCCCAGCAAATTCGCTAATCCAACCGCATCTCCACTTGGATCTTCAGCGACCCAGCGAGTGGTGCCTACCACGATCTGGTTGGGTTGCCAGGTCAGATTGTGCTCTCGTGCTAAGCGTTGCATCAGGGCATAGATCGCCAGCATTTGCGTTCCTCCAGCCAGAAGAACCGGGCAATAGCAGGAAGCACTGATCCCGACTCCGGCCACAAACGGTTGCATCGGATCCCCTACCGCTGCCGATACGGTCAACCCTTTCGATTTGGGGGGGAGTTTAGCTAACCCTTGTTGCACTAATTCCAATTTTTGTTCGTGGTTACAGATCGGATGGCTGCTGTTGACCATGCCACTGGCTCCCCAGCCTAACCCCATCAAGACGGAGAGAGCTGTTGTCGTTCCTCCCGCCACTGATTCGCCGATCACGAGATAGTCCATGTCCTCGGCAGCTAGCTTTTTCCCCCACTGTTGGCCCTGGGTAAACAGCCATTCCGTTGTAGCTTCTGATAATGCTTGACCTGTGCTGAGGCAACGAGCGATCTCCGGCTGGCTTAGTCCAGCTTGCACCTGGATCAATCCCGGCAAGGTTTCCGGCAAGCCACAGTCAAATAAACGCATCGGCAGATCGAGAGCGCGCACTAGGCCCCGGCTGATGATCACCGGCGAGGGATAGCCTTCGGGCGAAGTGGGTAAGCGCTCCGAGACCCCATTCATTAAGATCTCGGCATCAGCAAGGGCGGTAAATTGGCGTTCTGCCGCATTCGCACCTGCTGCTGAGATCCCTGGGATCAATCCGGTTTCTGTGAAGCCAAAACAGCAGGCAAACATGGGCCGCTGACCCACAAGCGAACGACACCAGGCTTCGGCCCTGGCCATCTGAGTATAGGCTTTCCACCCGACTCCGGTTTGAGAATTTAGCTCCGCCACTTGAGGCTACATCCAACGGCTTGTGTGCTGGGCGTGGTAACCTGCCCAGTGTCCAGCAACTGATCCAGAGCATTTCGCAGATCGTGCGAGCGCACCTGGCTAGGATCCTGAGCATGATCATCAATGCGACCGTTATAGCGCACGATGCCGTTGGAGTCGATCAGATAAATTTCGGGAGTCGAGCTAGCCCCAAACCCGCGAGCCACATCCTGAGTCGAGTCACGTACATAAGGGAAATTGAGGGCTTGAGCTTCGGCAAACTGCTTCATCGGTTCAAATCCGTCTTCCGGCACGATCTGATCATCATTGGCATTGATCCCGATCAGCGTGACACGGGGATGGTAGTCGGTCTGCAGCTGCTTGAGGCGATCCAGATAAGCACGGACATAGGGACAATGGTTACACATGAACACCACGACCACCGCCTCAACCCGCTCTAGATAGTGGTGCAGGTGATGAACGTCACCATCGACCCCTAACAATTCAAAATCCGGTGCATACTGACCGATCAGGACTTTCTTCGTCTCCATAATACCCAGAGAAATCTCAGTTCATAGATTAACACCCCTGGATCCTGAATTCGCAGAACCCAGACGCTCCAAGCTCATCCAAGACAATCCAAGTCGTATTGGCTACCGCTTCCCTAAGCCTAATTGCTGTTCCAATTGTTTGGCAGCAAAGGCCATGCCGTAGCAGAAGCCGAAATAGATCAGTCCCACAAAACACAGCACTTCCTTGTGAGTCCCCAACCAATCTGAATTGTTGTAAATGGTGCGAGCCACACCCAGCAGTTCGATCATGCCGATGATCAGAACCAGAGAGGTATCTTTGAAGAGGGTCAAAAATTCGTTGACCAGGGCAGGGAGGGCCACCCGCAGGGCTTGAGGCAGCGTCACCAAGGCTGTGATCTGAAACGCATTCATCCCCAAAGCCCGCGCCGCTTCCACTTGGCCCCGTGGGATCGATTGCAACCCTCCTCGAACATCTTCAGCCACATACACTCCCGTAAATAAGATCAATCCAACTTCAGCCCGAATGATCAGAGCCACATTGATCCCACCCAAAAACAACGGAACGAGTAACCAGGCTGCAAACAAGATTGTAGTTAAGGGCACCCCTCGGATCAACTCAATCATCAGCGTACAGAAGATCCGGATCACAGGTAGAATTTGATTGGCCCGCCCTAAAGCCAGCAAGACTCCGACGGGAAATCCCAAGATCAAGGCTGCCGAAGCAAGTACCAAGGTCAGCAGCAAGCCGGTCAATTCTTTTGAGTCGATCGCGGGAAAGAGCTCCCCGAAACCGCCCAAGAGTAGCTCCATAATGATCAGTAAGGCAGGCCCCCAGGCCCACAAAGTCCAACTTCGCCATGAGGATCGCTTCCACCCCAACCCAACAGCGGCAAAGGAGACTAGCGAGATCCCTCCCAACCAGGCTTGAGATTGACCCAGTGGCATGAAGGCCAACACACCCAGGATCCCAGCCACCCCGATCACATAGCCCAACAGCACACCCTGCCAGACTCCACCCCCCACTCCTAAGAGGGTCATCACCACCCCCAGCACCAGCCAAACCCGCCACAGCTGATCGACTGGATAGGTTCCTGTGAAAAAGACTTTTAAGTTAGCAGGGATCACGGCCCAATTCGCCTCATTGAAAGCCCAGTCGCTAAAGTTGCCAAGGGCCCAGATCACAGCAGCACTCGTGAGCAACGTGAGACAGGTATTCAACCAAGAGTTAAACAAGTTCTGGCGCAACCACACCAGCGGACGGATCGATTGGCGCGGCGGTAGTCCAGCATCAGCTGGATCCGTGTGTTGAGGGGAGGAGGAAACAGGAGTCATCGATCAACGCTCCACCAATTTGACATGATTATTGAGCCAGTTCATTCCATACGAAACCAGCAAATTGATCGCTAAATACGCTGACATCATCATGCCAAACACCTCCAAGGATCGGCCCGATTGATTAATGATCGTGCTAGAGATGTTGAACATATCCGAGTAGCCGACTGCGATCGCCAAGGTTGTATTTTTGATCAAGGTTAGATATTGCGTATTGAGGGAAGGAATCATGATCCGTAACGCTTGGGGAACGATCACCTGCTGAAAGGTAGCCAACTCGGATAATCCCAAGGCCCGCGATGCTTCCCATTGCCCCTTCGGCACCGCCAGGAAAGCCCCTCGCACGACCTCAGCAATATAGGCTCCGGTGTAGGTAACCAGTCCCAACATGACCCCCAAAAACTCAGCAGAAACCTGGGATCCTCCCTGAAAATTAAATCGACTGAGCTGGGGGATCTCGATCTGGAGAGGCGACTCTGGCCCAAAGACGCCAAAGGCTGCAAACACCAGCAATCCACCTACCCAGGCCAAGCCTAGCCGCAGAGATCCACTCAGATCAGGACGCTGCTGAGCCAGAGATTTGGTAGTCGCGCCAATCACAATCGCGGTGACCGTTAAGGCAGGGATCACCCAGAGGGTTGGGATCACGCTGGGATAATTTAAGCCCCGCTGACTCAGAAAGATCACTCCAAAGAGGGAATAGCTACTGGCCACACTGGGCAACGGCAACACCACCGCCAGGTACCAGAAAATCATGATCAACAGGTTCGGAATATTGCGGAATACCTCTGTGACGGTCGCTGCGACAACCCCAGCTAACCAGTTGGTGGAGAGGCGAGCCATTCCCAAGAGCAGACCCAGGATCGAGGCGAAGAAAATGCTAACGACGGAGATCGAGATCGTGTTGACAAAACCGACGATAAACGCCTTGAGGTAAGTATCGGATGACTCGTAAGGGATCCCTTCGGTGATCTCAAAGTTGGCGGAGTTATTCAAGAAGCTGAATCCTAGTGATAACCCTGCTTTGGCCAGCCCCGCCATCATATTGCCAAACAAAATGACGAGAACCAGGATCACTCCTAAGGCAAAAAGCAATTGAAACACAAGTCTTAGAACCTGTTCATCCCGCCACCAGGGAGGTTTTGCCGGAGGGGGAGAGTGCAAGGCTGTCATAGATCGTTCCTACCTATTACATCCTGGTTGACATCATGAGTCTGAATCATGGAATAAGATGCCTCAGCTTAAATCTTCGGCCTGCCCAGATCAGTTATCCATGAACAGTAGCCCAGAAATGGAATCCAGTCCAAATAGACCTTACCGAAGATCCCCAAACGCCCCAAACGCCCCCCAAGGATCCCACCTGCCAACCCTAATCCTACCCAACCCAA
>CAZONZ010000251.1:0-6255 GCA_964581005.1 uncultured bacterium | reverse complement strand
GTAAAGACAATCCCCTGGATCGGAAAATGGCAGGTCAAGGCTGTGGCGGTGATCGACGCTCGCACCTTACCAATTCCTCCCTGCACTAGCACCACCTCCCGGCCATACAGCTCGCCCTGATAGTAGGTTCGATTGAAGTAGGTTTGGGTTTGGATCTGTGTCATCGCCTGCTTTAACATGGCCACCTCTTCCGACATTGCTCCCAGGATCCCCAACATGACTCGTTCCTCAGCGTCATTCCATCAGCCTTACGATACGCGATCTGAGGCTGGCTTGAGTCTGGAGATGTTCGGCGAAGATCCCAAGGACGTAGAGTAGTCTGAAGAGATGAGTTCAAGTCGCCTCATTGAAACCTGCGAAAGGATTTGGCCGATCTCGATCGGACCGCCCCGAATTTTCTCCTCAGAGTCTGGCCCCTTATGTTCGGACCCTGCCCTCTGTGATCGATGCAATGTTGGAGATCGCCCAGGTTCGATCCAGCGATTGTGTCTACGATCTGGGGTGCGGAGATGGCCGGATCTTGATTCGAGCGGCTCAACACCGAGGGGTGCGGGGGTTAGGAGTAGACCTTGATCCCGAACGGATCCAGGAGGCCCGTCGATCGGCTCGTGAGCTGGATCTGGTGCCCCAGATTGCCTTCAAACAGCAGGATCTTCTGACTCTGGATCTCTCGCCTGCCTCTGTCGTGATCTTTTTTCTGTTGCCTGAATCGAATTTGAAATTGCGGGCTAAATTGCACCAGGAGTTAAGGCCAGGATCCCGAATTGTGACCCACTCGTTTGATATGGGGGATTGGGTGCCGACTGAGGTCACTCACGTTTCAGATGTGATCAATACCTATCCGATCTATCTTTGGCAAATCTCGTGATCTGAACCTCCCCCGATCACTAGCTGCTGTTCCTAACTCAGGGTTCTGCCTCTGGTTGGGGAGGTGACAGGACACCTAGCACCAAAACTGCTCCACCCACCGATGCAATCGGCAGGATCAAGAGGTTCACCATCGGGATCCCCAGCAAGCCAAAGGCCATCAGCCCAAATCCTCCCATCAAGGCCGGATGCGATCGGACAAAGGTTAACTTCTGGCCAAACAGATACCCGCGTAAACTTAAAGCTGGATCCACCATATCCAAACTGGCCAAGTACAACAGGATCAACGTAGCCAACGGGGCTCCTCCCACAGGCAACCACAGTCCCAATCCTACCGTCATGATCAACACCGTCATCTGAAACAACAGGGATCCGAGGATATCCCCCATCAGGATCCAGATCGATCCAGCTTCCCCACGCTGAACTTGACCACAGAGGATCTGTTCCGTTTGCGCGGCCAGAGCTTCTCGAAAGGGGATGGAGATCACCGAGGCAATCGGGAAGAACAATAGATAAGACAACAGCACAAGGATCACCACGGCAAGGATAGATCCTAAAGCGTGGATCACGGCCAGGATCCAAAGGGGCCAAGTCTCTGGAATACCCTGGACAAGAGCTTCACTGGCTTCAAAACTCAGATAGGTCAATCCGCCAAAGATCCCCATTGTCAGGAGAATCGGGATCACGCTGATCACTTGCAATCGCCTCGATCCCCACCACAACGCCCATCCGGATCCAAAAAAGCGGATCCCCATCCAAAATTGGTAGAGACACCCACGCTTGGGATCGTAGTGTTGCAGCAGGTTATGGACAGGACTTGAGTGGATCATGATCGTTGGGTTAGGATTCCGATTCTAGAGTTAGAGAAGGTTTGAAACGCTGCAGACTGGTGACCCAATCGTCGGGTTCCAGGGTAATGATCTGCTTACCAGGCCCCAATCGATCCTGGAAGACAATCTCACGGGCAGGCAGAAACACGATCTGGCCCCCATTTGACGAGAAAATGATCTCAGCATCCTCCACCGCTAGGGGGGATAAACCGACCACACCAATCAATCGATCTGAGCGGTTCTCTTCCCCAAACTTCATCGCCTGCTTGCCCATCCCTCCCCGTTCCATCGCTGGGATCTGTGAGACGGCCAGCTGCTTAGCATAACCGTGAGCCGATCCAATCACCAACACATCCCCAGCTTTGACAACCGTGATCCCAACAATGGATTCCTTTTTGTGGAGCCGGATCCCTTGATTCCCCATCGCAGCCCGTCCCATGATCGGGATCTGCTCATCATTGATGGGGATCCGTAACACCCGTGCCCCTGTGGTTCCGATTGCTAAATACTGCTCCACCCCTGGATCCGGTTGGTAGAGAGTCGCCCACCCCAGCTCGTCATCCTCTTTAACCTTCATCACACTGGATCCTCGATTCGTCAAATGGGTGAACTCTGCGACTCCGATCCGTTTCACCCGTCCCTGCCGACTTAGCAAAATCAACTCTAACTCCTGCGGATCCTTATCAATCAAGCAGGTTTCAACGATCGGTTCCTGGGCCGGTAGCAAGGTGATCAAGGGGCTGCCTTTTGCCTGACCTGTGCCTGTGGGGAGCTCCTCAATCGTGATCGTGAAGACTCGACCTGTCTGAGTCAAGATCAACAATTCCTGATGGAGTCGTGCGGAGAGCTCTCGGATCACCACATCTTTGCCGGGATCTTTGACATTGGAACTGGTTTCTTCGGAGCGGGATCGAGACCGACGGGGGATCGGTTGACGACGGATATAGCCTTTTGCCGTCATTTGCACCAAGGCCGGGGTCTCTGCCTGGGGCTCTGGATCGGGCATGGCTGCTACTGCCGATTTAGCCTGAGCTACTGAGAGGATCCGGGTCCGACGCTCATCTCCGTGCGTTTTTTTCAAGGATCGCAGTTCTTTCTTCAAGTAGTTCAACCGCTTCCGCCGATCCTGTAATAATCCTTCCAGTTCAGTGATCCGAGCAAGCAGAGTATCCTGTTCCTGCTGCAAACGCTCTTGTTCCAATCCGGTCAAACGGCGCAGGGGCATGGCCAGGATCGTGTCAGCTTGCAGTGGTGTACACTCCAGCAGATCTTGTAACCGAGTTTTCGCTGTGGATCCATCGGGGGCCTGACGGAGCAGATCGATCACCTGATCCAGATCAGCTAGGGCCAACAACATTCCAGCCACTTCTTCCGCTTTGCGTTGAACCCGATCCAGCTCCGATTGAAACAGACGGTTCAGCGTAGTTTCCCGAAAGTCAAGAAAATGCTGCAGGATCGACTTGATCCCTAACTGCTGGGGTTCATTGTTGACCAACGTGAGCAAGATCGCCCCAAATGAACTCTGCAAGGGAGTCTGCTTAAACAGTTGATTCAACACTTTTTGTGGACTCGCTTCCCGTCGCAACTCGATCACCACCCGGATCCCTTGCCGATCGGATTCATCGCGTAGATCCGCAATCCCAGAGATTTTGTCTTGATTGACCAGCTCAGCCACCTTTTCCAACCAAGCTGCTTTGTTGACTTGATAGGGAAACTCCGTGACAACAATCGCCGATCGTTTATGACGTCCTTTGCCGGGTTGGATCTCTTCAAACTGAGTCACCCCTCGCATGGTGATCGTGCCTCGCCCTTGCAAGTAGGCTTCCCGGATCCCTTCGTTGTCGAGGATCTCACCCCCGGTGGGAAAATCCGGTCCAGGGATCTTGGTTAGCAATGCTTCGGCAGACAGATCGGGGTTATCGATCAGGGCAAGCAGACCATCAACCAGCTCACCCAGATTGTGGGGTGGAATATTGGTGGCCATGCCGACCGCGATCCCTGACGTTCCGTTCAGAAGCAGCATGGGTAAGCGGGCCGGGAGGATCGAGGGTTCAGCTTGGGAGCCGTCGAAATTGGGGACAAAATCAACGATCTCTTCACTGATCTCAGACAGGAGGGCTTGATGACTGATCCCGGCTAAACGGCATTCGGTGTAGCGCATGGCGGCGGGGGGATCATTGTCGATCGATCCGAAATTGCCATGACCGTTGATCAGGGGGTAGCGGCTGGAAAAGGATTGCACCATCCGAACCAGCGCATCGTAAACAGCTTGATCACCATGCGGATGATATTTACCCAACACATCCCCGACCACACGAGCGCATTTGCGAAACGGGCGATCCGGGGTTAAACCCAGCTCATGCATGGCATACAAGATCCGGCGATGCACAGGTTTGAGGCCATCGCGGACATCGGGAAGAGCCCGTCCCACGATCACACTCATGGCATATTCCAGGTAGGACCGCGACATCTCCTCCTGGAGATCGGTCGGAATAATCCGTCCCAGGGATTTCAAACCTGTCATCGTCAGTTGCTGGGTCATGGACTACCTCTTGCGCTCGCTCAAACAACCACTCAACCGATCCGGCTCATCAAGGAACTCTGACTCATGCCGTTCCCTCGATCCTTTAGTGATCCCGTTCAAGCTCAGTCCGTCACGGTTGAAATCCACAGAATTCGGTGGGAGGGGAGCCCAAAGCAGTGGTTTAGAGTGAGATCGAGACGGATCTAGGAGAACCGCATTTTTTGTAGGGTGCCTCAGCCATGACCGCTTGCGCAAGGGCTGTCTATCAATTCCCTCTCATTTGTCGATCCAGAAATCCCCTCACAGTCATTAGGATCAGAAGGTGTGTCAACTGATCCCACGGTGCCATGAACTCTCTCCCCGACTCAAGGATCCGTCCCCTGCCCCCATGCAGGAGATCCTCACGATGAATACTCCACGTCAGGATAAACTCGATCCAACCCCGTTTCCAGATCTTCAAGAGCCCCAACAGATCAGGAACTCAGAATATCTCAATGATCAGGACGCGCCAGAGGATCCCGAAAGCCAGCAAGAGGTTCAATGGGATCTCAAGGGTTCTTTGGATCAATTGGATCAATTGGATCAATTCGATCAAGCCGACAACCCCCAGGATGATCTCGATCCAGACGATCCAGACGATCCATGCGATCCAGAGAATCCAGAGAATCCAGAGAATCCAGAGAATCCAGACGATCCAGAGGCAGCAAGGGATCAACAGGATTCCCCCACTCTCCAAAAGGCATCCTCCAAGGATCAATCGGGATCCGGGATCCTTTACCTGGTAGCTACACCGATCGGCAACCTGGAAGACATCACCCTGCGGGCACTGCGGATCCTGAAGGAAGTAGATCTGATCGCGGCGGAAGATACTCGCCATTCGGGTCAGTTGCTCAAGCATTTTCAGATCCCAACCCCTTTGATCAGCTATCACACCCACAATCGATCCCAGCGCCATCCGGATCTGATCGCCACGTTACGAAGGGGTGAATCGATCGCGTTAATCTCTGATGCCGGAATGCCAGGGATCTCGGATCCCGGAGAGGATCTCGTCCAAGCGGCTGTTGTGGCAGGGATCCCAGTGGTTCCGATTCCCGGCCCTACGGCAGTGATCACGGCTTTGGTGGGATCGGGATTAGCCACCGATCGGTTCGTGTTTGAAGGATTTTTGCCTCTCAAGGCTGGACCCCGTCAGGATCGGTTGAAGGTGTTGCAACAGGAGCAGCGCACGATCGTTCTCTATGAAGCCCCCCATCGTTTGAAACGGACACTGCAGGATCTGCTCAGAGTCTTGGATGGAGATCGGCAGATTGTGATCGCCCGCGAGTTAACCAAACGATTTGAAGAGTTTTGGCGAGGTCGATTAGCTACCGCCGTCAGTCATTATCAATCCCAATCGATCCGAGGTGAACTTACCTTGATCCTGGCTGGAGCTGCACCCGAAATCCCCCCCATGTCAGAGGAGATGATCCTGGCTGAATTGAAGACTTTGTTCGCTGCAGGAATCTCTCGATCTCAGGCCAGTCGTCAGGTAGCCCAACGGATCGGGCGATCGAGGCGAGAGATCTATCAACTAGCCCTAACTCTGGAACGTCCCTCAATCAATCCTAACGATCCGGATTGATCAGCAAATGGATCTACACCGAAGCTTCCCTAACGGAGCTGAGCGAACTGGATCTAGGCTACAATCTCAGTCTGAACTTTCGTTGGGATCAGACTCCACCATGACTCAAACTCCTGTAACCATCACCTATTCCTTGGAAGACGTCTTAGGCCAAGTTCTTCAGAAACTGGATCGGATTGATCAGAAGGTTGACAATCTTCGCGGCGATGTTGATCACAAGCTTGAGGCTTTTAGCCAAAGGATTGATCAGAAGTTTGACGACTTCCGCCAAGAGATCGATGCCAAGTTTGACAAATTCCAAACCCATGTCGATGCCAAGTTTGAAGCTGTTGATGCCAAGTTTGACAAATTCCAAACCCATGTCGATGCCAAGTTTGAAGCTGTTGATGCCAAGTTTGACAAATTCCAAACCC
>CAZONZ010000250.1:0-6264 GCA_964581005.1 uncultured bacterium | reverse complement strand
TTGTTCAGTTCCCAATCCAGGCATTTCCCAGGAGAGTTCAACCTGGATCTGACCATCCGATCGATGGATCCGTTGCCAGTGTCCCTTGGGTAAGTGGCGGGCGATCGTGTTCATCACTTTAGTGCCATAGCCACCCCGCCGATCCGGACTCAGCTCTACCCCGTCATTGATCACCTCTAACCGACAGATCGATCCGGTTTGCGTCAAACTGACTGAGACATAGGTTGCGGTTCCTTTGGGAGGTTGAACGTGGCTGATCACATTAGCGATCGCTTCCCGCACAAATCGCATGATGTCTTCTCGACAGTCAAACCATTCCCGTGTGCTGGTTTCGTGCAACGGGTGCAGATCCCGCTGCAGAGGTAAGGTGAGCTCACCACCTGCGATCAATTCCTCTAGGTAAGTCTCGATCCCTTGATGCAACCCCTTTTCCAATGACGGTGAGATCCGGAGCTTACTTGCCAACATCCGTACATCATTTAACTGATCTCGGATCCCTTGACCGATCCCTTCCAACTGGCGCAATAGAGTGTCATAACTGGAGGCTTTCGGTGAGATCCCCTCTTGCTGTTCCCACTGTAGAGTTTCGATCTCATCCATCGCTAGCTTGAGTTCTTGGAGCTCTCGATCATGAATATCGGTTGCGACTCGATAGAGTAATTTGCGGGCTTGTTCGATCGCCGCTTCTCGTTCCGCCCGTTGCATCTGTTCCAACTCCAGCTGTTGAGCCTGCAGCCGTTCCCGATTCTGGATCAACACCCGCGTGATTACCACACTCAAACTGGTAAACATCACCGTGATCCCCGGCAACACCAAGGGCCAGATCTGCCGCCCCAGCAAAAAACAAACGATCGCCCAGAGCTCATAGAGAATTAATCCTACCCCTGGCCAGAGTAAAAACCGTTGCCGAGGCAGATCCCGCCACCGCAGCTGCTGATCTCCTACCGTCAGGATCACACCCGTGCCAAGGCCAACCAGACCGATCAATAGAATTCGTAACGCCAGCGGTAGAGTCTCGTAATACTGACCTGTCAACATACTGGAGAGGATCTGAGCCTGCAGTTCTACCGCCGCGATCGGCTCGCCCCAAGCTGTGCGGATCGGGAAGGTTTCGGAGTAGCCTTTGACAAACCCAACCAGGACAATTTTGTTCCGTAACTGGGCCAGGATCTCTGAATCCGTTGGCTCCAAACAGGGGTTGAGGGGGACAGGGGGACAGATTTGCTCGATCGGCAGAATCGGGATCTGCGTACTGGGACCTAGCGGGTTGAATTGCAGTGTTTTCGGTTGATTCTGAAAGAGGTGGCTGGCTCGATCCGGATCAAATTTGGCCAAGGCCAAGGCTTCGACTGAGGCAAAGATCTGGGCCGTTTGGCTATCCCGCCGGATGAATTCACCCAGCAAATTGGCCTGCCGCAAGATCCCCGCTGAATCCAGTTGATACTGCACCACCCCTTGGACATGTTCGGGTCGGACCAGGTACTCTAACCGCAACGACGAGAAGGGCAGAAAGTGGTTGTAAATACTGATCTCAGCCTTGCGAAAACTCTCGCTACTGCGGGTGGCCAACACGAGCTGATCTGGGTAGGCTTGCACGATCTGGCGTAAAGGGGCATCCAGATCCTCATTCCCCAAGGTTTGAGGAACCACAAAACTACTGGGCAGATTCAGCACCACCACTCTGGCCTCAGCCTCTTCCAGCAATCGCAGAGTCAAGCCTGCATAATTGGCCCGATCCAACAAAAAATCGGCGGTCTGATCCCATTGCAAGTTGATCGGATTGAGTCCCTCCCCCCGTTCCTCAGGAAGCTCAACCCGACCATCGATTCCTACGATCACAACCTCAGCCGCAGGCGGTTCCGGCCCTCGCCCATGAAACAGCCGCTGCTGAGCATCACTCTCCACCCGATACAGAACTGGGCCGGATCCGATCAGATTCACGATCGTGGCCCAACCCAGCCCCCAAGCCAATCCCCAGGTCAACCGAGGCGACAGCCCCTTCCATGTCGATCCTGTGTGGCCCTTGTCAACCTTGCCTGATCCCTGGCTCATGCTCCGATTGGCTCAGCGTGAGTCTGCAATCCCTTCAATTCGCTAGTTTACTCGGCTCAGGATCGATGATTTTGGCGCACAGCCGCAGCTTCTTCGGGACTGATCCCCAGCCGCGTCAAATTGATCCGGCCTTTGTTATCAATCCCCCGGATCTTGACGACAACCTCATCAAACACAGAGACTTCATCCTCAATCCGATCCACCCGGTAATCGGCCAACTGAGAAATATGGATCAAGCCTTCCTTCCCCGACAGAAACTCGACAAATGCGCCTAGTTTGGGAATGATCCGGGTCACCTTGCCCAGATACACCTGACCTTCTTCGACCCGTCGGATCAAATTCTCAATCGTTTCTCTGGCCCGATCAGCCTGGGCTCCTTCATTCGCAGCAACAGTAACCGTGCCATCATCTTCAATATCGACCTTGGCTCCGGTCACTTCAGTAATCCCTCGGATCGTTTTGCCTCCTGGCCCAATGATCTTGCCAATATCGTCTGGATCCACTTTGAAGGTGAGCAGGCGCGGGGCATTGAGTGACAGTTGCTTACGGGGGGTTGGCAGGATCTCCAGCATCTTTTCCAGAATAAACATTCGACCTGCAGAGGCTTGACGCACAGCCTCTTCCACCGTCGCCACCGTGATCCCGGTAATCTTCATATCCATCTGGAGAGCGGTGATCCCTTGGTGAGTTCCGGCCACCTTGAAATCCATATCCCCCAAAAAGTCCTCGATCCCTTGAATATCCGTCAAGATCCGAACCTCATCGCCTTCTTTGATCAACCCCATGGCTACCCCACTCACGGGTTGCTGGATCGGCACGCCTGCATCCATCAGCGACAAGGTTGATCCACAGACAGATCCCATTGAGGTGGATCCATTGGACGAGAGGACTTCAGAGACCACCCGCACCACATAAGGAAAGTCTGCTTTGGGAGGCAGCACTGGAACGATCGCCCGTTCCGCCAACGCTCCATGCCCGATCTCCCGTCGGCCTGGGGAGCGAGAGGGTTTGGTTTCACCGACGGAAAAGGCTGGAAAATTATAGTGATGGAGATAGCGCTTCTCGATCCCAGGATGCAGATCATCTAACTCTTGGGCATCACCAGGCGTTCCCAAGGTGGCAACAGAGAGAACCTGAGTTAAGCCACGAGTAAACAAGCCACTGCCATGCACCCTAGGGATCAATCCTACCCGGCACGTGATGGGACGGATCTGATCCAGTTTACGCCCATCGACCCGCACGCCTTCCTCGATCACCTGCGCCCGCATCAACTTCTTGACCAACGACTTAAACACCACATCCAGATCTTTAGATCCTTCGACCCGTTGCCGCAGCGGATCCTCTTCCGGGCGTTCCAGGATTTGAGCTTCCAGCCCATCTTTGAGATCATCAAGCTGCTGATCACGAGTCGATTTATCCAGAAACTGTTTGAGGATCCCTTGGATCGATTCTTTGCACTGCTTGGCAACCAACTCGAACAATTCCAGATCTTCAGCTGGCGGTTCTACTTCGACAGGCCCAGTCCCCAATTCGGCAAAAACCTGCTCTTGAGCATTCAACAATTCCAGGATCGCTTCGTAGCCAAACTCGATCGCTTCGATCACGTCTTTTTCTGGCAACTGGTTGGCTCCTGCCTCCACCATGATGATCCCTTCTCGACTCCCCGCCACAACCAGATCGAGATCTCCGGCTTCGATCTCAGCGTAGGTTGGGTTGAGAATAAAGTCATCTGCGACCAGACCCACTCGAACGGCAGCTACAGGGCCATTAAACGGGATCTGCGCAATCCGCAAGGCCAAGGAAGCACCCAAAATACACAGCACATCCGGCGGGACATTGTCATCCACCGCTAGCGTCGTCGCCACGATCTGGACATCATCACGTAACCAGTCGGGAAATAGGGGGCGGATCGGACGATCGATCAAGCGTGAGATCAACGTAGCCCGCTCTGGGGGACGACCTTCTCGACGCAAATAGCCTCCAGGGATCCGGCCAGCAGCATAGAGGCGTTCTTCGTAGTCTACCAAGAGGGGCATAAAGTCAACCCCGGCTCGTGCAGGTTGTCGAGTGGCCGTCACCAGCAGCGACGTTGCCCCCGACGTGATCCAGACTCCACATCCGGCTTGAGGTGCCATCAGACCCACATTCACATCAATTTCCCTGCCGTAAAAGGAAACTGACTTTACATACTCCGTCATGTTTTGCTAGTGCCTTCTTCATTCTTTGCTCGACAGCGATCGTAGCACTGTCTCTTCCGAGTCCTGGCAAAGATCGCAGCGTTTTATCCAATCTGTTTCTGTGAGAACTCTTGGGGCGGGATCAACCTGGATTGATCCACGGTTTCCTGCTCCCGCCGATGACCCTTGGGATCAGGCTGTGGCAACGGACGTACCCTGGTACACTTAAAGATCAAGTCAAGACGTCATCCCTTGAGGGAAGCCGATCCTGCACAACCGTGATCAGCCGTCGTCTCCGGTCCATCTATTGCCAACCGGGACCAAGCTGATCCCATGCTGCATAACCACTGAGGAATAGGGAGAGGATCCGTGGATAATACACTAGGGTTAGAGATTATCGAAGTTGTGGAGCAAGCTGCCATTGCTTCAGCTCGGATGATGGGAAAAGGCGATAAGAACGGCGCGGATCATGTCGCCGTCGAAGCCATGCGCGAACGGATGAACAAGATCAACATGCGCGGGCGGATTGTGATCGGGGAAGGCACTCGTGATGAGGCCCCCATGCTCTACATCGGTGAAGAGGTCGGGATCTGTACTCATCCCAATGCTGAACAATTCTGCCGCCTGGAAGAGCTGGTCGAAATTGATATCGCCGTTGATCCCTGTGAAGGAACCAACCTGGTGGCCAGTGGTCGGAATGGATCGATGGCTGTGCTGGCGATCTCGGAAAAAGGCGGCCTCCTCTATGCTCCGGATATCTACATGCAGAAGCTAGCGGCTCCCCCCGAAGCCAAAGGCAAAGTTCACCTGGACTACCCGCCAGAAAAAAATCTCAAGATCATTGCCGAATGCCTGAACCGCGACGTTGAGGATCTGGTGGTGATCGTGATGGATCGGCCCCGCCACACGGATCTGATCCAACAAATCCGCCAAACTGGAGCACGGGTGCGGTTGATCAGTGATGGTGATATTTCGGCAGCCCTGGCTGCAGGGTTCCGAGGATCTGGGATCCACTCCCTCATGGGGATCGGCGCTGCTCCTGAAGGCGTGATCTCAGCTGCCGCAATGCGCTGCTTGGGGGGACACTTCCAAGGTCGGTTGATCTACGACGAAGAAGTGGTCAAAGCTGGAACGTATCTGCCGCCCAAAGAAGAAACGCTCCGCGAACTGAAAGAGAAAGGCATTGAGGATCCTGACAAGGTGTTTGAGTGTGAAGAGCTCGCTTGTGGATCCGAAGTGTTGTTTGCCGCTACGGGCATTACCGATAGCGATCTGATCAAGGGTGTTCGCTTCTTCGGCGGTGGGTCTCGGACCGAAACGCTCGTGATCTCTAGCCAATCCAAGACCGTTCGCTTCGTGGATACCGTTCACATGCGCAACGGCCAGCCCAACATCCAGCTTCGTTAATCCGTCCTGATCTGGATGGGATCCTCTAGCCCAAATCATCCCTCAGAATCTGGATCTCTAAGTTTCATTTGACCCTTGGGTCTAAACGATGGATCTAGCAATGAATCTAAGGGAGGGTTATGGGCAGAATCTCGTCCACCCTTATGTCAGTCCTTATGTCAGTGGGAAGTATTCTGGGGAAGGTCTCTTGAGGATCTTCCCTAGGATAGTCCTGGTGATGATCGAGAAACTATCGGGGTTGATCTGTTTAGCTTCCAAAGGATCTCTGCTCTCAGCTGACGGATCCCCAGACCTGAGGACTAATCTCTTAGAGCCCTGCATACCATTCATACCCTCTCTCTTCCCAATAGCCCCTCTGATCGGGAACGAGCTCTGTCGTGAATGCCATGCCGAGCACCCATTGACTATGAACTACGCGCAGCCGCTACGCTGAGCAGCGCGTTTCTGACGCTTCCTCGCCGCTAGTTGCCTCATGCTTCCGCAATCAGTAGAGCTAGCCGACTCTGCTTGTCGATCCAAAGCCTTTTCCTGGTCGATTCCTGCTCCAGATCAGCACCTCGCCTGCTGCCCCTTCAGCAGCCAATAATTGTCCTTGAGGATCCCAACTCAGACAGGAAAACCCCTGTTC
>CAZONZ010000249.1:0-6268 GCA_964581005.1 uncultured bacterium | reverse complement strand
CCTGTTCTTTTCCAACACAGTCTAGTTTAAACGATCGTGGGATCTAACCCAAATCCAGCTCAGATCTAGCCTGGATCAGTAGCTCAATTCCTGGCTCTGTCTAGGATTGATAACGTCCGAAAACCCAACGATCCTGCTTCAGACAGCTGCATAGCCTGAAATCTGACATCAATGAGACTCATATTCAGGGCTTCCTTCTACGACGATCCTGATGACGCTGAAGCAAAACATCTTCCGGATCCTTGAGATTCCAGATCCGGCGAATCGTGGTAGCTAGATCGGGATCCATGCGTTCCAGAGAAGCTTCTGTGCGTCCGGAGGCGTGAAAGATTGCAAAGGCTTCCAGTTGTTTGGCGGATTCTTCTCCTTCGTCACCGAAGACTTCCCGGATCTGATCAGCAAGATCACGCAATACTCCGTCATCACTGCAGTATTCCGCAATTCCCCCCATCAAACTAGGTAAGGAATTAGAGGTTTTGTCGTCTTGAGTTTCATATTCAGGGGGTAGCGCACAAATAAGCTTGTTAATGATTGGCAAAGCTTCAGCAATCTCTGAATAGATTACCTATCTACCTTTTACTGCTGCTCTCTCTGCCCATATTGATCCAACACCATAAAAGCGCTTACTCCAGAGTTGACGTTTGCTAAAAAATGCTCGATATGCCAACACTAAATTGTATAATGCTGACCATTGGTTAGCTTGAGCTGTTACAGTAATGAGATCAGTAACATCAAGGAAAGAGGCTTTGTCATCAATTTGATCACCTATTTTCTCTAGACACTCTTTGATTCGTGATATGACACTTTCAACTGGTATCTCTCTTGCCCATAAGAGAAGCTGATGAAGATTAATTTGAACCTCTCTCAAAGCATTGACCTTAAGAGCATAGATCAATCCATCTTCTGCAGCTCCTACAGCCTCTTGATAGCAGTTAAGATGACCAAAGCTGAATGCTTGAACTCCAAGACTCTCAGCTTGACCACGATATTCACTTAAACGAGCATAATACTTTTCTGCTTCACGTGAAATTATTCTTGCCTCCTCATGAGGATACGTGTTTGCAGATCCTTAGATGGAAGTTTAGCCAGGATGTCATAAAGCAGATCTAGCTCTGAACTCATCCCTTCTGCGTCCACATTGATGACATGGATCCCCTTCTGGCCTAAGACCTCGGCACAATATTCAAGCAAAGTTGACTTGCCAATCCGTCGTAACCCAAACAAACGCAACCCATTGGTCCGTGTCATTGCATCAATTGCAGCGATCTCGATCTCTGGGCGTGGGAAACGATAGGGACCAACTGCAGCACTACCAAAAAGTGGGACGATTGAGGCTGGAAGATTGTCTAATGACAAAGGGTTTACTCCTATCGGATAAATCAGATATATTAAATTCACTATACATAGAGCAGGTGCTGGCGGCAATATCGGAATTATCAGATATCTGGTTTTTTCTATACTTCTGGGTGTCGCTCATAAACAGGAAGGTGATGAGTGCAAGACCTGTGATCACCTCTTTATCTTCTCTATTTATGAATAACCCAGATGAGGCTGGAGTGCCCTAATGTTCAAGAGCACTCGAACTGATGCTTATACCCACGACCGATTTTGACCCTGTCCTGACTGCCAATACTCAACACCCTGCCCGCTACATCGGTAAAGTGCTGAGATCTACTTGGAGTTAGATCTAGAGCCCACTGATCGATCGGCTCAGCTGAACGAGTGCTCGGTTGTAGCCAATGATCGCATCAGCTAGATTGCCGCGAGCTTCGGTCAAGGCAGAGTCAGCCTGGATCACATCGGTTTGAGTGCCAACCCCTGCCGTGAAGCGTAAACGGGCCAACCGTAAGGATTCTTGGGCGGATTCGATCGCAACTTTGGCGGATTCGATCTGTTCACGGTTTGAGCTGAGATTGAAGAAGGCTATTTCCACGTCTTGCTGGATCGAGTTGCGCAATTGTTCAAACTGACTGGCCGCTGTGTTAGCGTCAGCCTCAAACTGGCGAGCACGGGCCTTAGCAGCTCCTCCATCAAAGTAGGTCACACTGACGTCAGTCCCGATCGAGTAGCCTAAATCAATTCCCTGATCGGATTGGAAACTAACCCCAGAGTCGATGGAACCAAAGACGGACCATTCTGGAGCGGTTGCGGCACGAGCATTAAAGGCTCGGTTGAGGCTGGCTTGTAGCGTGCGCCGTTGGATCTCTAATTCTTCCCGCCGTTCAAACGCTGTTACGATTGTGTCTTCCAGCGTGAGATCCCAAGTCTCAGAAGGCAGGATGGGATCGATAGCATTGACATCGGTAGGCGTATCGAAATTGAGCAATTGGGCCAACTGTCGCTGCTGAGTTTGACGTAGGTTTTGAGCTTGGAGCAGCAGTTGACGGTTGTTGGCCAGATCCGTTTCCGCCTGCAACACTTCAAACCGGGTACCCAATCCTGCCCGCTCCTGGGCTTCAGCATCTCTAAGGGTGGCCTGAGAACTCTCTACAGAGGATTGCCGGATCACGACATCCGCATCAGCATTTTGAAGATCGTAGTAGGCTGTGGCGACATCGAACTTGACATCCTGGATCGTTTGTTGAAGCTGCAACTCGGCCACTGAAAGATCTTCTAGCGAGGCTTGGAGGTTGGAATCACGCCTACCACTGTCTACGATTGTATAATCAACCCGCAGTAAGGTGGAACTCAGCGTACTCGAATCGGATCCAAGCCCCCCCAAATTGGCAGATTGATCGTAGAGGTAACGGCTGGTGGCCGATAGAATCGCGGCGTAGGCTGCACGGCTTTGGTCAACACTCGCTTCAGCTCGATCAATTGCAATTTGATCCTGGATCACTCGCGGATTCTGGCGGGCTGCAATCTCAAGAGCATCTTCTAACGAGAGTCCTTGGGTTAACTCAATCCTGACTTCCAAGGGCTCCTCAGGCACAATCAATTGATCGGCTTCGGGTGGAGCTGTAATCGGGGTTGGGAAGGGTCTAGGTGGAGGGGCGTTGGGTGGAACTAGCAGAGGTGGGGGCAGATCCGGAGTCAGAATCTCTGCTGGATCTTGAGGCATACTTTGCATGCTCTCTGGCAATGGAGCAGAAGGTAATTCAACGGGAGATTCGTCTTCGATCACCTCGTTCGTCTCACTCTCCACGTCAGAGAGCGCTGCAGGAGGTTCGAGATCTGCCTCCTCCGGTTCTGGAGATCCTTCTGGCTCTGGAGATCCTTCCGGTTCTGAAGATCCTTCAAGCTCTGGAGATCCTTCGGGTTCTGGGGATCGTTCAGGGTCTGAGGATCCTTCCGGCTCTGGGGGGACGTCTGGATCTGAGGATCCTTCCATCATCGACTGGCTCAACTCAAATCCAGATTCCGGCACAGGATCGCCTGCAGATGTCGGGGGATCAGTCGCAAGGAGTGAGGGGCTCCCTGAGGAGGGGGCAGAGGGTGGATCCATGGCCTGGGCCTGGGTAGCCGGTGAAGTAGCTAGGCCCAAAAGACCAGCAGCTAACCCCGAACAGACTATGACAATAGACTGCATCCAAATATGTTTCATCCGTCACACCGAAGCGCATCAATCTCCCTCTAGATCCATACCGCAGAGTGGAGCTAGAGAATAGAGGCTTTTCCACCTCTTCTCATTCCCATCTCAGAATTTACAGAATCGGCAGGCTAAATCGGAGATCTTGAGAATCGACTCCATTGAGTAAACGGTGTAGGCTAGGTCGAATAGACTTAAGTACTCTGCGTGGTGCACAAGGACACTCTAAACCTATGCCAACTCAAGACGAACTGAATGATCGCTATGAAAATCGCAGCGACATCCGGGAAGAGCGCCGTCGCATTCGGATCCGGACGCAGGATGGAACCGATCTGCGCGGGTTTGTGTATCTGGAGGGGACTGACTTTGATCGACGTGTCTCCAATCTCCTCAATGACGCCCGCCCGTTTGTGTCCCTCTCCAATGTCGATCTGTTTCAATCGGGCCGTCGGGTTGGAGCGTATCCGTTCCTTTGTTTAGCTAAGCAGGCTATTGTTTATGCTTTGGAAGAGGAGAGCTCTGATGATCAGGAGGCCCCATAAGACTAAAGCATAGGTTCATCGGGGCTAAACTAGAGCAAACCGTATTCGGCAACTGAGCAACCAGGCATGGAACTTGAGAGTCACCCGGCCATGAGCGAAGAACAGAAAACCACGATCGTCCTAGACGGTGACCCAGCCGACGATGCCAACGCGCTGGCCAGTCACCCAATCTTGCTGCAATACAGCAACCATGTTCCCGTTAAACGCTTTGCCCTCAATCAACCAAGTCTGATCATTGGTCGCAAACCCGATGTGGCCGATATCTGCCTCAACGATCCCAGCGTGTCTAGAGCCCATTGCCGGATTGAGTGGATCGATCAACGCCTGTATGTCACGGATCTGGGCAGCGCTAACAGTACCTATGTCAATCATGCCAAGATCAGCGAGCCCCAAGAGCTGACTCACGGCGATACGCTACGTGTTGGGAATACTCGATTTCGCTACTATGCCCGTGGCAGCACCGATCTCTATTTATTTGACAGCATGTATCAGGCTGCAGTTCTCGATCAGCAGCTACAGGTGTTTCGCAAAGAGTATTTACTCGAAACGCTAGAAGAAAACAGTCTGATTGCTAGGGAAACGGGTAAGCCTTTGACGTTAATGTTTATCGATCTGGATCGGTTCAAGTCGGTGAATGATACCTATGGTCATGATGCTGGCGATCACGTCCTCAAAGAAGTCTGTCAAACCATCAAAACTGCCATCCGTGACTCCGACACATTTGGACGCTATGGCGGTGAAGAGTTCTGTATTCTCTTACCCGGATCTGACCTCACGGAAGCCTGCGAGGTTGCGGAACGAGTCCGCGCTACCGTTGAACAAACCCCGATCTACTACGGCGAGCAAATGATCCCAGTTACCGTCAGCATTGGGGTTGCAGCCTTCACCGACGACATGGACTCGATCGAAGATCTCATCAAACTAGCCGACGAAATGGTTTACCTCTCCAAAGCCAACGGTCGCAATCAGGTCTCCCACACTTAGATTCATTTAGGATTTATGCTCCCATGTTGCCAACCCGATTCAACTGGACCCGATCCCTCCAGGCTACCGCAACCCTTCTCACCTGCCTGATCCTGAGCCTGCCGGGGTTCGCTCAAACCGAGAATTTCAACCGTCGCTTAGATCAAGCCGTCCAGAACAAAGATTGGGCTGAAGCGATTGAGATTGTGGATCAGATGATCGAAGCAGACTCAAGCCGCCAAGCCGACTTAGAAGCTTACCGCCAAAGCCTAGTGGAGCTGGAAGCAGGATCCCCCCACTCAGGATCAGCACCTTCATCAGCAAGCTCCTCGACTGGATCCTCCAATCATTCCTTTTCTGATCAACCGTCCTTAGCTGAAGGCGGAACTCGGATGCCCCAAGTTTTAGTGGATCAGATGACCGAGGGATGCATTACTGAAGGTCTCGCGGACGACGAAGTTGAGTTTAGCCGAGCCCAAGTTGAGGCCACATGCCAGTGTGTGGCGGAAGGGATCCAAGATGAATACAGCTTTGAGCAAATGCTGGCTCTCGGATTCACTCAAGATGCTGCGGCTGAGATCGCGTTTTTCGAGGATGAGATCTTGGTCGATATTGTGTTTGGCTGTATGATCGACCACCTAAGCGACTGAGAGCCCTAGATCCTGGAGAATATCGCTGGCATGGGTTTCATGTTTGATCGACTCATACACCCGAATGATCGAGCCGGATCCATCGATCACATAGGTCACCCGCTTGGGCCGTCCACCTGCATCAACATCGTAGGCGCGAGTGATCGTACCATCCACATCCGCTAGCAAGGGGAACGGTAGATTGTATTTCGCTGTAAACTGCTGGTGCGAGGCTTCGTCATCCATGCTGACCCCCAGCACACTGATCGATTGGGTTTGATAATTGGCATAGGCATCCCGGAAACTGTTGGCTTCTTTGGTGCAACCGGGGGTGTCATCCTTAGGGTAGAAATACAACACCAAGGTCTTGCCGGCAAAGTCAGAGAGAGAAACCGTGTTACCGTTTGTATCTTTAGCGGTAAAGGCTGGCGCACTGGTTCCAACAGCCAAAGCCATGATCCACACTCCTCAAAACGATAGGTCCGAATAAGCCATCCGCGCAGTGATGATCGCAATCCATGCAGCTGAGACGATCATCATCCCCCCCGCATTTTGACGCTCCCCGTTCTGAAGTCCGGGGATTCTCGTTTCACAGGGAGACCAAC
>CAZONZ010000248.1:0-6308 GCA_964581005.1 uncultured bacterium | reverse complement strand
CCGCCTTCCCCCCCGCCCTCTCCTTTACACTCTTTACAAACCGTGGGGGGTGGGTCTCCGGCCCAGGCCACCAACACAAGCGGGCCATGGGGGAGTATTGGACATAGGGCAGCTGTTGCCGGATCACCGCATAAACCTCTGATTCAATTCGAGTGGCGAGGACCAGCGATCCCCGTTCCTGCATCCGCCGCATGATCGCCACAATGTGATCCGGTGTTTTTCCTGGCCCCCAGATCGCTTCGGGGAACCCCGTCCGCAGGCGGCGATGATGATCGATCCGGGCAAAGTCTCCTACTGTTTCAAACGAATCAAAAGGTGCAAACTGCAGAGCTGAAACGGCCTCTGCTGGAGTCATGGCACGAGCGGCCACCTGATCAAACAAATGGCGAAGTTTATCAGGATCGATCATAAGGAGGAAAAGATCATAGGGTTTCTTCAGGAAGACAACACTTGCCCGGTTATCCGGATCCAACCTGAGGGTCTTGAGCCTCAACCTAACAGCTTTGCAGCGAAAAAAACTAGGCCAGATCAATCCCGCCAAGCTAGTGCTGTACCATACTGCCCGATCCATTCAGCATTAACATGATCCTTCGCCTCTGAACTTAGACCAATCGCCAAAAATAAGGATCGTCGCTGGATCTTGGATGAAATCAGTTGACGGGAGCTGGCTATTCCACGTGATTAGAGATTGATAGGGCTCATTTGGCATCGTTTCCAGAGTAGTGATCCCAAGCAGTTCTAGGCCAATGATGCGGATTCCGAGACGATCGGGCCGTGCCAGGGATCAATACCGATGAGGATCGAGAGAAATCCCTTGAGCAGTCGATCCTACGGGTTGAGGAGTCGATCCTGCCACCTGAGGAATCGTTCCTGCCACCTGAGGAGTCGATCCTGCTACCTGAGGAGTCGATCCTGCTACCTGAGGAGTTGTTCCCGCCACCTGAGGAGTCGATCCTGCCACCTGAGGAGTCGATCAATACCGGGAAGGAAAGGTTCCTCAAACGGTCGCAAAGGTTCCTCAGTCGGTCGCAAAGGTTCCTCAGTCAGTCGTAAGAGTTCCTCGTTTCGTTTTGATCGTTCCTGACTGCGTATCGAGGGATCCTCAACCTGTTGTATCGAATCTTCAGCCAGCTACTTTGCCGTGTATCGCCAGATCCTCCATGGACATCGATCCGATCCCAGTTCTCCCCATAGGTCTCTAAATGGCGGGGGATCCCCAGCACCTTTTCAACACACGGATCGATTACCAGCAAACCTAGTTTAGAAGTTGCGGCGATGGTATGATCATGTGCATCATTTTGGGGATAGGTGTCTCTGTGTTACCTGCTACTGTTCAAGAACTTAGGAAAGCTTTTAAGCAACATACAACATTCGTCTCTCATGCTCAACCAACAAGTAAGAGTGCTTATCTGCTCTTGTTTTACGCAGTGGAGTGTGGAGCTAAACGTATTTGGTTACGAGAAAAAAAGATCCCATCTACCGATAAAATTACAGATCCGAATTTGATGTCAATCCACGGTCATGATCTTAGTTTTTGGGCTAAGAGTTTACGAATACCAGCTCTTAATGCTTCTGCTCTGCCACAATCTCTCCGCCTAAATCGCCCACGTGCTACACTACCACTCAAAGAAGTTCATCAAGCATGGCGATATGGTATTGAGTTAAATCTGTCTGACGAGCAAGCACTTGTTAACTGGCTCAAACAATTTTGTCAACTCATTGAGGAGAGACTTTAGTCATGATCCCATCCGATATTCGATTGTATACCTGGATCGATGTTGAGGATGTTTTAATTCGGCAACAGCAGCAACAGCAATGGCCTTCTGATCTGATTTGGGCAAGAGCTTACTGGGATAGCCTGCTTCTAGGAATACGACCCCAGACGAAAGAACATGTATTGGCTTGGTTAGAAGTCGTCTTTGATCCTCGGCTGCAAACTGAAGACGATCAATGTAACTTAATTTTGGAAAGTCTCCAGGATCAAGAGCGTATTCTCCCCATTTATTTTGAGGAGTCAGACGAAACCTTACCGGATCCGAAAGTCCTGCCCTCGTTTGCCAGACCTTTAGTTATTTGGAGTGCAAAGGATCTACCATTACAAGAGATCTCTCCTTCACCAGAGCTTCATTTCCCTCCTGTCATTGTTTTTCATTCTTTCAAGGGAGGAGTTGGAAGAACCACTCATGCGGCTGGGCTAGCCTTAGCGATGTCAGAATAGAACAAGCGAGTGCTTCTGGTTGATGCAGATCTAGAAGCTCCTGGGATCAGTTGGATCTTTACCCACCAACTTCCAGATCCTTGGATTTCTTTTGCTGATTTAGTTTCGCTGATTCATGGCACTCCAGAATCTCAGAATCAAGCTGTGATTGACTTGATCGCCGATCGACTGACAGCCCATCAAGTTGACTCAATCTATGTGTTACCTGCATTTCGCTCAATGTCGAAGTTGAGTTCAGCAGAGATCGTTCCTCAAGACTTAGTGCAAGGCAACCCCAACCCCTTTATTCTGACAGAAGCACTGGTTAAATTAGGTCGAGCTCTCAAGCTTGATGCCATTGTTATGGATGTGCGAGCAGGTTTGTCAGAATTGTCAGCATCTTTGATCTTGAACCCCCATGTTTATCGAGTGTTTGTCACTACCCTAAGTGATCAATCTGTTGCAGGAACCTGTCAAGTCCTGCAGTTACTCGGTACCCAATCGCCCTCTACTCAGGATGATCATCCCCTTCCAACTATTATTTTTGCTCAAGTGCCTCTTCATGCTAGAGATCAAGAACAAGCTGCTGAACTTCAGATCCTTGAGTCTGCAGATCGCTTGCTAAATATTGACGATCAGCAACCCACACATTCCGAGGGGGAGGATCAAGAGCATCTGGCTAATATGGATATCGAGTCTATCGTCGGGAAGAAAGTCCCCCTACGGTTAACGACCTCTTTTTCCAGTGATCTTCAAATCCTACCTAATGACTGGGGAAAACTGAAGCCTTTGTTGGTGCGCTCAGGTTTAGCTGAAAATCTAAAGCCTTTGATCAGTATCTTGCCCGATCAATCAGAGGAGATCATAACTAGTCACCCAACCCCAAGCGAACCGCTGGATATCAGAACGCAGAGAGAGAAGATCAAAACAATGGCAGATCAGCTGATCTATGCTGAACAGGCTCAAACACAAGAATTTCTCTTAACTCCAGGCTTAAGACGCCTTGTTTCAGACTATAGTCACCATATTCCGAACTTAGTGATCACCGGAGCTAAGGGTTCTGGTAAAACCTACACCTATTTGCAGATCGTGCTTCGGCAAAACTGGTTGAGGTTTTTGCAGGATTCCCGTGTAGAATCCTCTAACCTTGATGCCCATATTTCTCCTGTTCTCCGATCTATCAATTTACCTCGCCCTGCTAACGAGATTGTCGGAACTACACTTGCTTCAACCATTGACTACCTTGGCTTACGTCAGGAAGATGCCTTTAGCTTTCAAGATATTCGAGATCAGATCCGCAATAGTCTTTCTCAGGATTGGCACGAAGGTCAGTGGCGAGATCATTGGCTGGATCTTTTTGCTTGGGCGAATGGGTTTCGTCCTGAACAAAGAGGTGCAGGTAGAGAATTTCCTAAAGACCTTCGGGATCAAGGGAAGTCTTTAGTTTTAGTTATAGACGGGCTAGAAGACATGTTTCAGAGTTTTATCACAAATGAGCACGAAAAGATCGCATTGAGATCATTGTTACAAGAAGTCCCTGACTGGTTTGATCAACAACCAACCCGTTCAGTTGGTGTCATTATTTTTGTTCGGCGCGACTTAGTCATCGCTTCGATTCAACAGAATCAGAATACAAACCAGTTTCTCAGTAAGTACGATCCCTATGCACTCAAATGGGGGCGAAACGATGCCTTACGTCTGGCTTTATGGGTTATGAAACTGGATCCTACGGCTCATCACCCTATGGCTCATCACTCTACGGATCATCACTCTACAGCTCATCACTCTACGGATCTGGATAGACTGGATGAGATGTCTGAGCAGGAACTCTCCCAGGAACTGATCCCACTCTGGGGCAAAAAGTTAGGACGGGAAACCTCTAGAGAAGCAAAATCTGCTGACTTCGTACTCGCTGCCCTGTCTGATTTTAAGGGACAGATCCAGTCAAGAGATTTAGTTCGCCTACTTTCCATTGCAGCACAGTCTTCGCTGGCAGACACCTATTGGCATGATCGGATCTTGACTCCAACTTCAATTCGAGGCGCTTTACAGGACTGTAGCCGCGCAAAGATTGAGGAGGTCAGCCAAGAGAATCCACCTTTGGGAGAGATCTTTGATAGATTACAGAATTTACCCTCAGATCAGCGCAAGGTTCCTTTTACTCTTGAAGAAATCGATCTATCTAAAGATGAAATATCTATCCTGGAGAATAATGGAGTAGTTCTTAAGGATCAAGATAACTACTACGTTCCAGAAATCTTTAGGCAAGGTTTGGGCTTTGATCTAAACAAACGGGGGCGAGCTAAAATTCTTTCACTAGCACGGAAAGCAGCTCAGTCCTACTAAAGAACGTTTTATCTAATCCTCTCAAACTATCTTGAAGTGGGTTGCAAGATCCTCAACAATCCCCCAAGTGCAAACCCGATCACTAGACCCGATGCATGTCCGACAACACTGATCTGCGGGGTGGTGAGATCAAAAATAATCTGGAGGCCAATGATCAATCCGATCAGGCGGAGCCGACGTAAGGCTAGTTCCGATCGATCGCGTCGCCAAGCCAGCAGCAAGATGGCAGCCGTTGCTCCAACCAAACCCATGATGCAGCCGGAGGCACCCACCACAAACTGCTCACCCCCCACCCCCAGCACCGCTAACCCCACGATCATCGCCATCGATCCGATCCCAGCCCCCCAATAGGTCAGGAGATAGCGGGGGATCCCCAGCGCCTTTTCAACGAACGGACCGATCACCAGCAAACCCAACATATTCATACTGAGATGCAGTGGGCCATAGTGCAGGAGAGTAGCGGTTAAGGGTCGCCACCAGTCCCCAGCCAGCACAGCCCCCGGAACCAAGGCCCCTAAATAGTAAAGGACTTGCTCATCCGTACTGCCACCCAAGATCACTTCAACCGCAAAATAGATCAGGTTTAAGCTCAGGATCCCGTAGGTGGCGTAGGGCACAGCCGTCTGGATCCCCAATGGAGGTAGAGCGGATTGAACGTCTGGAGATTGCTGATGCAGTTGCTCAAGCTGGTGGACGACGGCTGGAGGAGGGGGTTGATCGGGTAAAGCCACATGCAGGCGTCGATGTACTGCCGATTGTAAGGCGAGATCATTCGCGGATTGTAAGGGTTCGAGATGATCGTGGGCCAGTCGGTGATTGCCTGCCGCCAGAGCTGCCGTAGCGTACCAAAAGCGTTGGATCGGATCGGGATAGCCTGACAAGGATCCTTCAAACAACTGAGATACCCCCACCTCATCCCCCCAAAAGGCAAACACAAACAGCTCCGCAACTGCAGCCAGGGTGGGATTGCCCGAATCTTGCAAGGTTGGATAGATCTGATCAAATGCCTTCAATAACCCCACTCGCTCTCCGGTTTCTCCCAAGGCGCGCAGGTAAAACAGGGCTAAGGGGGGATGCTGCTTCAAATCTGAACTGGACAGGCTTAATGTGTGTTGCAGCCAGCGTAAGAGATCCTCCCACCGCGCCCAAAGCCGATAGAGTTCCGCCACAAGCAGGCGTCCGATCACCGTATTGGGGGAAGGATGGAGTGTCAAGATCCCTTCAGCCACTTCCGTCTCCCCTCGATTGGCCAGATCCAGGGCTCGGATCAAATCCGGCAGTTCCGGGACGCTATACAACTGATACGCCCACCCCAACCAACGAGACCAGGATTGAGCTTTCTGGTACGACTGATGCTCAAAGATCAAGGAACTCACATGACGAATGGCTAAGGCGGGTCCAAGCAGCAGCATCCCCCAAAGCAGTGCCCCAATAAATCCACCCCTTTCTGGCCAGATCCCACTGCTGATCAGGGTGGCACCTAGCACGATCCCATTCACGAGGATCGGCCCTCGCCAGATGCGTTGCGGTGAGGCAAAGGCTTGGGTTAGAGAAATCGTGCAATTGATCCCGACAAGCCAGAGTAAAAGACGATTGAGATCCATGCGAGATCCTGGGCAGCATCCAAGACAACAAGAAGCGATCCTTTGCTGTACTTTAACTGATGGCAATGGGGAAAAAGCCTGTCTAAGTCAGCTGGTCCAATGATCAGCATCGGATCTACCACAAACGGAGTCAACCCAAACGGAGTCAACCCCATAAAGAT
>CAZONZ010000247.1:0-6329 GCA_964581005.1 uncultured bacterium | reverse complement strand
GCTGCCACGATGTTTTACGCTGATGAACGCAAGCGTTATAGAGATAGGCGTGAAGCCTCCGAGCTTCAAACAGTTTTGCCGCTTGAGACTCGGATGGGTACAGCCTGAACGTAGTGCGTCGTGTTAGCATCATGAGTAGATTATAGGTTGTAGGTGGGGGTAATTGCAATGAAGCCTAGAAAAGGCTCGCATAGCGTTTTTAGTGTAAGGCTGCACTTCGTTTTCGTGACGCATTACCGCCGAAAAGCCATCACGGTACCCATCCTGGAAAGGATGCGTCAGATGTTTGCTCAGGTCTGTAGAAGGATGGACTGTGAGCTGATGGAATGTTCAGGTGAAACGGATCATGTTCACTTGCTCGTCGATTTTCACCCTAAGCACTCGATATCCGCTGTTGCCGGTTCGCTTAAGGCTGCAACGAGTCGAATGGTGAAGAAAGAATTTCCGGTTGAATTTTCTCGTTGGTACTCTAAGCAATCCTTTTGGTCAGGCTCTTACTAGGTTGCGTCGAGCGGCGGTGCTCCAATGGAGAAACTGAAAGAGTATATCAAGTCCCAGGAGACACCAAGGGTTTAATTGGCTGACTCCAAAGTCTCTCCGTCAGCCGCGCTATCCCTCCCCACCCCGCTTCACTGAGGGTGGGGACACTCGCTTAATCGTTGTGGATCCCCCCTTAAGAGCTGATCGTTGAGTCGATCTGGTTGGATTCAGTGGAGTGGAATCGATCCGTTAACGGTTGGCTACCCATGATCCCCAAGATCTGAGCGGTTCTGCACGGTGACAGAATCCCCTTTTGCATACTAGTCCTAGTAGTGCATTATCCTCAAGCCACTACCGATAGATGAACGGATCCCTGCGTCCTCAGTTCTCTTTCCTGATCCCGGTCTACAACGAGGAAGAGACCCTCCCTGAAATGTACCGTCGCATTCGCCCGATCATGGATCGGATGGAAGGCCCGGTCGAACTGGTTCTGATCAACGATGGCAGCCGGGATCGCTCGTTGGAGATCATGCGTGACTTACGGGCTCAAGATCCTCGGATCTGCTATCTCAGTCTGGCTCGCAACTTTGGTCACCAGGTTGCAGTTACTGCAGGCTTAAATTTTGTCCGGGGGCAAGCTGTTGTGATCCTGGATGCCGATCTGCAAGATCCACCAGAGTTGATCCCAGAGATGATCAAGTTATGGAAGCAAGGCTATCACGTTGTCTATGGTCAGCGTACTCAACGACGACGTGAAAGCTGGTTCAAGCGGCTGACGGCCTATGTCTTTTACCGCCTCTTAAAACGGTTGGCGGATGTGGATCTTCCAACCGATACTGGAGATTTTTGTTTAATGGATCGGCAGGTTATTGATACTCTCAACCAAATGCCAGAACGTAATCGCTATATTCGAGGTCTCCGATCCTGGATTGGGTTTCGCCAAACTCCGATCATGTTTGAACGGGATCCTCGATTTGCTGGAGAGGTGAAATACACGTTTACCAAGTCGTTAGCCTTGGCGATCAATGGTCTTGTTTCATTTTCAAAAGTGCCACTGCGGATCTCAACTTATGTGGGCTTATTTGCCGCCGCGATCGCCTTGCTAATGGTTGTTTTAGTGCTTTACTGGCGCTTATTTGAACAGGATTCTTCTCTGACCGGCTATACAACGATCATTATTGCTGTGTTCTTTTTAGGAGCTGTTCAACTGGTGAGTATTGGGATCTTAGGAGAATACATTGGTCGGATCTATGAAGAAGTTAAAGGTCGCCCCCTTTATACCGTGGCAGAAGTTGCTGGTTTTGAGGCAACGCCACTGCTCAATACTAAATCAGGCCAGGAATGGAATCGACGCTAACCGATCGCTCGTGATCATTGATCTGATAGCGAGATGGATAGCTCAGGATCTGCTGCCATTCTTGATCGGACAGAGGTTGGAGGATAAATTCTACACCAAAACACGCTTGTGCTGATTGAACTAATTCACTCACGATCTTGGGAATCCAGTGATCCATGTGTTCTGGATTGCATAATGGTTGTTGCCAAGGAGCCACCTGATCAAAGATCTGCTCAAACAGCTGTCGATCGGTCGATAGGATCATCGATCCATGTTGTAATAAAGCTCGTTGGCCTCGCCGCTGAGCACTACCAATCAATTTACTTCCATCTGCTCTGACTAGATCTGCAGCGGTTGCAGTATTAAAACAACTCGGATTATGAATGTAGCCTCGACGTGCAGATCCATACTGTAATTCAACCCCCAAGTTTCGCCATCCCTTGATCAAAAATTCACAAATGATCTCATAGATCTCCCACCGTTTCCCTGCAGGTTTTGAGGTCACAAGGGCATAGGTCAGATCACCTTGATGCAGAACTGCTCGCCCCCCCGTTGGCCGACGCACGAGATCGATTGGTTGATCGTGATAGGACAACTTTTGCCATTGCGCTGGCCATTGCTTCTGGGAAAACCCCAACGAGAGAGCAGACGGCTTCCAAGTATAAAAACGCAGCACCGGAGGATGCCGATCGGCTTCACACTGATCGAACAACCAGCCATCGATCGCCATTTGGATCGAACCACAGATTGCAAGAAAGGGTAGAAGCCGCCACGTTGCAGAATAGCCAGCCATTGAACGATCCAGCAGATCAACTCGCTTCATAAGTTTCCCGAATCAATAGATTTCAACAGGATCACCAACGCGAATCACCTTACCAACTTCTGAAGTAGGGATCCGGGTATTGAGGCCCAAACGGTAAAAATGATCGAAGCGGGATCGATCAGCCCACTCTGGTACATGAGCTTGACGCATAGCAATAAACTGCTTTTGGAAATGCGGATAAACTTCTCCTGACCACGGATCACGAGTCGGCACAATACAGCGAGCACAAGGATTGATCCCCTCAAATTCAACTGATCCAATCCGAAATCGCACAACAGGATCCGGTTGATCCGGCGAGGTAAAAAGGTGATCTTCCCAAAACGGAGGGACACCAGAGATCTCAATATTCATCCGGAACCGAGATCGGATTTGCTCAAGCGATAAGTCTGGGAACCAGCTAGCGATCGTTTCTAACGTTGCTGTACTGATGAGAGTCGGTCCAGATGCATTGAGATCATCCGGGAATCCTTGGTGGCGATCCTGTTTGATCGTTACATTAAATCCAAAATAATCACTCAACCAAGCTGCTAATTCGGATTGTTGGTGATCCAAGTCAAATGATTGGGATCGTTTCTCTGGTGTATCCTCTAATTGAAGGGAAATAATATTCAAACCTAAATCAAATGTTGCCCGAATCTGGTGGATCCGGGCATAGCGTTTCCCATTGACAAAACGTTGGGATGGATCCAATAAGGCAAATTCTCGATCATGTTGTAAGCTACCTCCAGGCTGGATCGTAGCTTCTGAGACAGATACTGGATCAAGAGATTTGATGGGAAACACATCCAAACGGGTCACTGCGATCATGATCTGAGTCGGTCAAAACAATGCTATCCAGTATAGCGAGTTTTACCAGAGGCAGGTCTGATCCGGCCATTCACGAGTTAGATAGTAGCGCTGCTCGATCCAGATTCGGAGCTCATCTTCTGAAGCTGCACAGATGAAGCGATCCGTGTGATAGTCATAGGCATACCACCAGACCTGGCCCTTGGGATCCATCTGCTTCCAGACTTTCAAATCCCGATTCACCTGCAATGTATTCCATAGAGATTGGATCCCTTTCCGGCTAATCTGCCAAGCAGACGATAAGGCTTTCCCAAGAGCAGATCTGAGCGATTTAGGGGCTGATTGAGCTGAATCTGATCCAGTCCAATCCGGGTAAATCTCCTCAAGTTTGAGCCACTGGGGAGAGAGCTTAGTGGATGACCCTTTCATAGTTTCAAGGAACCTTCTCAACTCCAAAACCAACCTAACAATCCTGGTTGGCCGGATCAAAATAGATTCTGCATAGCTTGCATGAGAGATATTCATAATTCAAGCCTGATGCTCCCCCTACCCATGCCTAAACGAGGGACTTGGTCCGACCTCGTTGCTGCCACAGGAAGTACAACCCATAGAGGATATATAGAAATAAACCGATGATCCCAGCCAATCCTAATGTCTCCCGCGATAGATCTGGGTGAAAAATCTGCTTGAAGGCCAGCGGGGGGTGAAACCAGACTTGGCAGATCGGCGGTAAGGTTTATTGAGCTGCACAGGGGAGAAAAGCTAGCGAGAAGAAATAGCTGTGCAACCGAAAGGAATGACTTTGCATCTGGCAGTAGTGAGTTTGCAGATGGTCGAAATGACTTTACAGCTAGCAGTAGTGAGTTTGCAGCTAACAGTAGTGAGTTTGCAGATGGTCGAAATGAGTTTGCAGCTAGCAGTAGTGAGTTTGCAGGTGTTCGAAATGGCTTTGCATCTGGCAGTGGTGAGTTTGCAGGTGGTCGGAACGATCTTGCAGGGAACGATCTTTCAATCGGTTGGGAAGATCTTGCAGCCAGTCGGAACGCTCTTGGAGAGGGGATGATCATTTGAGAAAAGAACTGAAGATGCTTGTCTCCCTGATGATCTTGGATCACGGTGGTGCAACTGGCTGAGGCTGAAGGGGAAGAGGATCCGAATCAGTGTGAGGATCCATCTAAAAGACGGAACCTTATAATAGGTGCATCCTGCCCAGGCATCAGCCATGGTTTCCCCGCCTCTCCACCGCATCCTACCCAGCACAGCAGATCTTCCCTGCTCCGATGACACCCCTGTGGATAACGAGAACCAAAACTATTTACCCAATCGGCTCCTGTTTATCCTGCTCAACCTCTGGGCCAGCCGCATGGATTGGTACTTTGGCGTGGACATGGCCATTTATCACACCGCAGGCCAAAACCCCCGGATCCCGATCGTCCCGGACGCATTTTTAAGCTTAGGTGTGGAGCGTCGTAAAGAGGGCAAAGCCCGCACCAGCTATGCCATCTGGGAAGAAGGCGTTGTTCCCCTGTTCAGTTTTGAAATGGTTTCCCAAGAGCTGAGAGGAGAATATGACACCAAACTAGCCCTCTACGCCAAAATCGGGATCCTTTACTATGTAGTCTACAACCCCGACTATTGGCACCGGGATCAGCATCAGCCCTTTGAAGTGTACAAACTGATCAACGGATCCTATGTGCTGCAGCAGGGAGAACCCTATTGGATGCCGGAAGTGGGGCTGGGGATTGGTCGAGGGATCCGGAGCATCGGAGGTATTGAGCAGGAAGTGCTGCAGTGGTACGACGAGCAAGGGGATCCGTATCCTAGTTCTGAGGAGATGTTGGAGCAGATGCGCCAGCAGCTATTGATGGAACGTCAGGAAAAAGGGCAGGCCCTGCAGCAGCTAGAGCAGGAACGGCAACAGGTAGAACAAGAGCGACGAGAAAAGGAGCAGGCGAGGCAAGAAGCCGAACGATTCCGCCAGCGCCTGATTGACCTGGGATTGGATCCAGATGAGCTTTGAATCGGATCCAATGCAGCGCCAGAAACCACCACTGCAAGAGATCCTAATCTTGCTGGCAATGGCAGGGCTGATCGGATCCTTGACTCTGAAACATTGGCCCCGCCCAGTGGAGCCGATCCGATCCCACGGCTGAAACTCGGTCCTATCCAACTGGCTCTGACCAACTGCGTAACTCCAGTCTCTTGAACGATCCCTGCGCACGCAGAAGAGATCCTGCTGACGTGCCAAAAACCAAGGCTGTATGGGGAAGCGATCATTCTGCCGTAGCGAGAAATAGCTGTGCAACCGAAAGGAATGGCTTTGCAGCTGGCAGTAGTGAGTTTGCAGATGGTCGAAATGAGTTTGCAGCTAGCAGTAGTGAGTTTGCAGGTGATCGAAATGGCTTTGCAGCTAGCAGTAGTGAGTTTGCAGATGATCGAAATGGCTTTGCATCTGGCAGTAGTGGGTTTGCAGGTGGTCGGAACGATCTTGCAGTGGATCGGAACGATCTTTCAATCGGTTGGGACGATCTTGCAGCCAGTCGGAACCCTCTTGGAGAGGGGATGATCATCTGAGAAAAGAGCTGAAGATGCTTGTCTCGCTGACAATCTTGGATCACGAGACCAGTGACTCAGGTTCCAGTGGAACTGTGGAGTAGGCATCCAGATCAAGTCCCAGTCCAAACCGCAGCGATCCACGCAGGTCAGGATTAGATAATGTTAAGAAAATTACCAGTGATCCGAAGGACAAGCCACCTGCTGCCATAAAGATCCCCCGGTAGGCAATCCAATTGACGATTGCTCCCATTAGCGGGCCTGCTAGCCCTAATCCCAAATCAAACCCCACCATTGCCACACTAAAGGTTCGGGCTCGATCCAAGTGAGTGGATCGATCGGCCATCAGTG
>CAZONZ010000246.1:0-6369 GCA_964581005.1 uncultured bacterium | reverse complement strand
CCACCACCTAACCGCTTCGCGGTATAGGCGGAGCACTGCGGCGGATTCTGGTAGACTCAGCAAAGTCTTCAGCTCAGAGGCCTTCGATAGATCAGAATCATCCTGGCTTTGACATGATCCTGGTACAGGTGCCATCAATCAAGAGCATTGGTTATAACCCTGAGACCAAGATCCTGAGAGTAATGCAAACCCAATCTCAAGGTCTCGATTACAGGGATGTTCCAGCTAGTGCCTATGAGAAGATTGAAACTCTGATCAAGAATGGGCAGTCTCTTATACCCTTCATCAACACGATCGTTAGAAGGAGCTATCCAGCGAAAAGGGTAGACCTAAGTTAGATCTGCCACGATCTGGGCAACATTCAGCTTTATCCCTGATCCCATTGCTTGTATCAGAAGGGATCCGGGATAGTGGGTAGGGATAGGAGCGGGGAGTTACTAGGGAGGATAGACGTGTCCCAGGTCAATGTATTGGGCAGTAGAGGGCAGTAGATCCTCGGAGACACAGTAGGCTCCGGTGGAGTAGAGAGGGGTCTGCTTCTGATCTCAATCATCATTGTTGTCGCCTAGGATCCCAGCCTTTCTCCTTGTGATAGGATAGCCCAGCCACTAGGCTCAACTTTGGTGGAGAGTTCAAGGCCATGACTACAACGATTCAATCCCCGAAGGATCAGCTCTCTCTGCAGGAGTTCTTACAATTGCCAGAGACGAACCCTGCAAGCGAATGGAGCGACGGGGCGATCGTTCAAAAACCAATGCCTAAAATTCAGCACAGCATCCTTCAGGGCAAACTGCTCTCGGCTATCAATGAGAGGGGAACCCCCCAACAGCTCGTCTATGCCTTTCCGGAGTTGCGCTGTGTGTTTATAGACCGAGTTATTGTGCCTGATATCACGGTCCTGGCATGGGATCGTGTGCCCACCAATGATTTAGGTGAGGTTCAAGGGGAGCTAGAATCTTGCCCTGATTGGATGATCGAGATCCTATCACCAGAACAATCGGCCACTCAGACCATCAAAAAAATCCTCTATTGTGTGGAACAGGGAACTGAACTGGGATGGTTAATTGATCCGAATGAACGACAGGTGTTTAGCTTTCAGTCACAGCAACCCACTAAGGTTCATGAAGGTTCGGATGTCCTACCCATGCTGAGTGTTTTGTCAAATTGGCAGCTTACTGCAGCGGATCTGTTTGGGTGGCTGAGCTTCAAAAAGGGATCTGGGGTTTGAATACTGGTAAAGCTATCACAGCTCTTTGATCTCTCTCGTGCTGTGGGAAGTGAAATAGGATCTTATCAGGATGAAGAAGTTCTTTGGAATGCCATAAACAATCCCAGGTTTGTAGTAGCTCCATAGCCATAAGATCAACTAATCAATCTTTAACTAAAGAAAAGCTCAGTTGTCGGGCTAACCCAGAGCAAGGTTTGATAGCTTAGAGTATATCAAGACTGTTGTTTGATGCTCTGGAGAGTATCATATGGCCTATGCCTCAGAACCGATCATCAAAGCTCTGAAGACCCGACGCACCCAGCTACGATTAAGTCAACGGGAGTTAGCCCGCAAGGTGGCATCACCCCAGAGCCACATTGCCCGGATCGAGTCAGGGGTTACAGATCCCAAGCTGGCTACCTTAGTTGAATTAGCTCGGACCTTGGAACTGGAGCTGATGGTGATCCCCCGTCAACTCGTGCCCACCGTGAAAGCTCTGATCCGGCAGATGGGAGATCCTAAGGGGGAGGGGGATAACGATACTCCGCAGCCAGCCTACACGCTGAGTGAGGATGACGATGAGTAGTCCTGTCCAGATCCTGGAAGTATGTCTTTATGGTCAGTCTATTGGCACGTTAACGTTGTTGCCAGGGGATAAGACCTTGTTTGCCTTTCATCAAATGAGTTTTCCATGATGAAATTAGCTGCGATGATCTCAATTGAGGTTCCAGAGGTGGAGCTGATTGCTTTGGAGGCTATCAACGGATTGCCGGAGGGGATTGAACATCTGATGGGGCAAGCCTTAAGTGTTCGGCGTTTTGATCGAACTCTGGAGGGCGAGTTGATCCATATTGAAGATTTTGCTCAGGTTTTTAATGTCTTTTGTTTGGGATCGGGAGAAACACCATCTACCTTTATCAAGGTCAGCGGTTGAACAGATCGAAGCTTATCTATCAAAGATGCCATTAGTTACTGAGGGCTGATCAGGATCACTGAGAGGGTAATGTTCAATAGGATGAAACCGTTTGTTGAGAGAGCAATGGGACTGTTTACGACTATCCCGATGTGCCCGAATCCGTCCACCAAGAATTAAAAACTCTCCGTACCGAAGGTGGATCCATTGGATCATTCTTCAGTCGAGCTATCAAAAAACAGTACCCAGGGATCAAACTTGATCCCAACGATCTGCTAGTTACACCTTCTCCGTTAAGTCCTTAACTCAGCCAGAAGACTAGCTTACGCTCGCCCCCGATCTCCACCACATCGCTGGGCTCCAGTGAGGCCCGTCGTTCTCGTTAGAAACCCGGTATAGATTCCAAGTCTAGGGAGACACCCCCCAGAGACGAGAGAACATCGATCTGGTCCAGTCAAACGGTTACAGAGGAGGTCATCAATAGCCCGGTCAACCCTAGGCCAATCATGGTGTAGACTGAGCTGTAGCTTGGGTGGGACATACACCACCAGCCTGGGCTATGCAGAGAAGGAAGGAACTCAGATCTACCTGAGGCGGAGCAGACATGAAAACCATTGCGCTATACCACAACAAGGGCGGTGTCGGAAAGACAACCGTGTCCGTGAACCTAGCAGCAGCCCTGAAGAACAAAGGCAAGAAGGTCTTACTCATTGATATCGACGCCCAGGCCAACTCAACCTATGCCACAGGGCTGGCCAAGTTCCTCCTGGACGAAGAAGATGATCTGAAGGAACAGAACGTTTTTCATCTCTTAGAATCTAGTGAATTTACCTTCATTCCCGACGTTGCTCGCAAATCCCGCTCCTTCAATAACCCTGAGATCGACGTTATTCCCTCCCATATCAGCCTGATCGAGAAACAAGCCTCACTCACTCGGTTCGCAGCCAGTCGGGTGCGTCTCAGCAACAAGATCAAGAAGGTAGAAGAGGACTATGACATTATCATCATCGATGCACCGCCCTCCAGAGATCTTTATGCCGAGGTCTCACTCGTAGCCGCAGACCATCTGATCATTCCCTCTGATCTCAAGCCCTTTGCCAATCAGGGGTTGTCGAATGTCAAAGGTCTCATCAGTGAGGTCAACGAACTCAGGAGCACCATTGGAAAAGATCCCCTCAATGTCTTAGGAGTCCTTCCCTCCAAGATCCTGACAGCCAAAAAATACTTGGAGTTCACCTTTCCCAAACAGCGTAGTGCAGTTACCAACCATCACCAGTTGCCCTTGATGGAAAGCATCATTTATGAGCGTACTGCTCTGACAAACTGTGTCAATAATACTCTCACAGTAGGCGGGTTGGAGTATCCAGATCCTAAGTCGATCTTTGCATTTGACGCTAACTCAGACTCCACCAAGGAGTTTAGGAACCTGGCTGCTGAAGTGTTGCACAAGATCGGAGAGGACTGATGCTTGATTACTATCTAGTCGATGTGAAGAGCATCACCAGTGATGTCCCCCGCTCTAACTTTGAGGAAGCAGAACTCGACCAGCTTGCGGATCTGATCTTAGAAGCAGGAGGGTTGATCAAACCCCTATCCCTGAGGCAAACAGGCCCGGAGAGCTATGAAGTCATTGAGGGACATCGGGAATATTTCGCCTCTGTCCGAGCAAAGGAGAAGAATCCACGCAAAGGAGAGATGATCAATGCCTTTGTCTTAAACTCTGAGGAAGAAGCTCCTGTTATCGAGCAATCCGAGGTTTTGTTACCTCCTATTCCTCCCCCACCTCCCCCCTCTGGGTCCACCACAGTCGAACCTCGACTCACCAACCTAGAAACCCGACTCGATCAGGCCATTCAAGATCTAAAGACGACGCAACGAAACGAAACCCAACGTCTAGAAGATGAGATCAAGGCTCTCCAATCCCGTCTCCCTCAACCTTTAGAACCCTTAACAGCATTCAACACATTGGATGAGATTGGGCTGGTCAAAATCCTCAATAGAGCAGGGATAAAAGGAAAGCGTGCTGATGGGATATCGAGTAAGATTCTAGCCACAAGAAAAAAGAAACCATTTTCAGATTTCACCGATATTGTGAGTCGAATATCAGGTTTGTCTGACAAGGGCATGATCACTATTTTAGACAGCATGATGGATACTCACTGAGATCGTTTTCGTTCCAGTTGCAGTCAACACTATCCCATCCCAACTCAGTGACATCCTCTACCCTCAAGGCTAGCTCTCGACAGGGATCCTCTTTTGGCAATCCGATGACCTCCAAGATCGTTCGCCGCTGCATCTCTCCCTTTCTAAGCAACCTCTGAAGGGGAATACGGATAGCTGAATGATAGGGCTATCGATCACATCCGTTGGCGGAAAGCCTCTAGATCATCACCACTCGTGTCTGCAGTTCATTGATCGAGAAATAGACCCCATGGGGCCAGCCCTCTTGCCCCTAACCTCCCAGCCCTTGCAAAATCTGCTCCGAAGCTGTTGGAGTCAGGATCCACAGTACAGCCAGCTCGTCTTCACTGAGAGGCTCTTCGTTGCGTTTCGCCTCCCGACGCATCTCAGCTCGGACCGAGTAGAGCTTGAGGTACCCACTCTCCCTTTCCACTGGGCTGGGAGGGTTGCGAAAAAGTTCGATCAAGCAAGGTCGAGTCGTCAGTCTACCCAAAAGCCCTAGCTGGGAGATGCCAAGGGTTGGAGCCCGACTGGGTGAGAACCAGAGATCTATAAAACGAGGCTCGCCCAAGACTTCTCGATTGAGCTGGATCTGACCAAAAGGAGAAAGAAGTTCCTCGATCAGCTGCTTGCCAAATTGATCAAAGGGAGCCCTGGACATGAAAGCTCATCAGACCTGATCAGCTCCTACTCTACCAACTTCCAGGTTTAGGAGGGATCTTCAAATAAGGCAGGCAGATCACGGTAGCCACTCACTACTCGAACGATCTCGACACCGCCATGGATGGGACGCTACAAGATGATGTAGGAACGGATCACAAGACCACGTAAGGTTGGAGCTAAAGAGCTAGAACTCAGATTTTGGCGTACACTAGATTCCCCTCCAATAGATCTTCGATGTCACGGCGTTGGATCCGAATGGTAACTCGCCAGCTTTTACTGCGGTTTTCGGGTTGGTAGTCCCACTTGAAGACGTGCCCCATTAAAACACCCAGTCGGTTTCTCAGTTCCTGGCGCTGTTGTTTTCCTAAAGAGTCAATGTCCTTCACTCAATGGGCAGTATCTAGACACTTGCCCCCATCGTCGCTTCCTATGGAATCTGCCAGGGATTTGGCTGGGGGATCTGAGATCTAAGCTAGAATTCAGACCTAGATTTGCTGGGAGGAAACGGCATGACCCAAACTCTGGTGAGGGTGACATATACCTTGGAAGACATGTTAGGACAGATCAGTCAGAAACTGGGCCGTATGGACAGTAAGCTTGAGGATCTGCGCAACGAAGTCGTCGAGATCAAAATTGGACAAGCTCAACTCGAATCTGAGCTCAAAGGGGATATAAAATCCCTGGAAGCTGAAGTCAAAGGCATTGTAAACGCTTGGATACGCAAGAGTTTATGAATCGATCCGTCGTTGTCGGGTTTATCCCCGCCTTGGTGGTCGAAGCCATCAAGCTCGTTCTCCCCCATCTCTCTGACTGATTCATACCCCCAGATCCACAGGTTGGTAAGCTGATGGCCGGGATGGAGTTAACTCAGCGACTCAAGTCGGCTCAAGCCTAGTCAAGGCTGTACAATTGGAACGGCTTTGGGGTGCCTTGCCTACTGTCGATCCCTATTCTCAACACGGCTCATGCTCATGTCCTCATCCGTTGGTGGAGCCCAAACCTACGATATTCTGATCCTGTCCAACGGTCCGGGTGAGTTGATCACCTGGGTCAGACCTGTAGTGTTGGAGTTGCGGGAGAAATTGCCCCAGGCACGGATTTCGTTGATCCTGTCTCCCTGTCCCCACGCTTCCGGTCAAGAAGCTCGCTTGGCCCGCGACTATATTCGGATGGATCGGGTTCAGGATCCAGATTTTTTCTGGCCGTTTTTGATCAATGGTCAAACAGAAGAGGCTTGGGACTGGAGCCCTCGCGGGGTGGTTTTATTTTTGGGTGGAGATCAGTTTTACGCAGTTCGGGCGGGTCAACTGTTGGGCTACCGGGTGGTGGTTTACGCGGAACATGAACCCCGTTGGCGGATCTTTGTCCATGCCTTTGCGGTCCGGACGGAAGCGATCAAACGCCG
>CAZONZ010000245.1:0-6404 GCA_964581005.1 uncultured bacterium | reverse complement strand
CCGAATTCAAACAGATCCAGGAAGAGATCCATCTCGAAATTGAAGATGCCGTTGAGTTTGCCCTCGATAGCCCTGAACCAACTCTGGACGAGCTCTACCGCTTTGTCTATGCCGAAGACGAGTAATCGATCCTCTGGGTTGATCTCAAGTCCTTCTGTCAAGTCGGTCTGTCGGGGGTCTATGACCTAGATAAGTGGCGTGGGGCAGGAATACTCAAGAGCGATCTTGGGAAGCCCGCGCTGTACCCGTAGGGTCAGCGTCGGGAGGATGTCACCTAAACGGATCCCAGTATGTCATGGTTTAGGTTGTTCAAGAATCTTGGCTTCTCGTGTGGATAAAGATCCTATCGAAGGATCCGTCCATCCCCTCCAAGTGGGATCCTGTCGATACCCAACGAAAAATCAGGCCAGAAGCAGATCCGCAAGCGTGGATCCCTTCAGCCTGATCAGGATAATGTGAGAAATACTCAGGCTCGATCAGAGTTTTGAGTGAGTGCCATCGCAGTAAGGGGGATTGGCTGTAACTTTGCATTGGCAGAGAGCAACTTTCTTGGCAGCATCGAGAACAAACTGCATAGGGGTAAACCCTGTTCCCTGGTGGGATCCATCACAAAACGGCTGCTGCTTTGACTGGCCACAACTGCACCAATAATAGGTTCCTGCTTCCAGATCCAGTACAGCGGGAGTCTTTGCAGCAACAACAGGCTTCTCCATGATCCAACTCCTGTTTAAGTGATAACGCTGAGATCTAGGCTGTTGATCCAATCCATCCAAGCCTGTCGATCCAAGCAAGAGGATGGAGTTAGAGATCTACATTGGCTAAGATCCCCCTTTACTCTAGGCCGGAAGGTGGGGTCTGAACAGTCTGCACCTTAATGTAAGATACTTACCGAGAAGGGATCGGTGAGAGAGTGGGGATCACGGTCTAGGAAAACCAGCGTATGGCTGCGGACTACAGGGGTAAACTGGACAGGTGGATTGGAGTGAGTGGAGCTGGATCGGTGGTGGAATGGCAATGGCAATCCCAGAACGGGAAGACCTGGCTAACCTGTAGTCTACTCAATGACTGGCCTCATGCTTTTGGGACGCGCCACAGCCATCCCCTAAAGCCGGATCAATTAGCAGCGGCAGTTGGATTACCAGGATCCCAGGCCGCTTGGGCGCACCAGGTTCACGGACGCGATCTCATTTGGGCTGAAACGCTACTGGATCAGACAGACGAACGTCCTAAAGCAGATGCGGTTGCGACAACCCGATCATCCCACTCCGTTTGGGTCAGTACAGCCGATTGTGCCCCCATTTTAATGGCAACGTCCCACCGTTTGGATCCAAGTGCTGAGTCGGGATCCTTAGTCGCAGCCGTTCATGCAGGTTGGCGGGGAACGGCGGCTGGAATTGCCCCCCATGTGGTTTCACATTTGATTCAGCAAGGAGCTCAGCCTGACTCGATCCAAGTTGCGATCGGTCCTGCAATTTCCGGATCGGTTTATCAAGTTTCTGACTCGGTGGCTGCCGAAGTCCTGCAAACTTTAAAGACATCTTTCACCACTGATCCGACTAATCCCTTCGATCATATCCCCCCAGTTCTCTACCCCGATCCAGAACCGGGTAAAGTCCGATTAGACATTCGAGTCGTCAACCAACTGCAACTGATCGAAGCAGGGATCCCTGCCACCAATATCAGCCTCAGTCCCCACTGCACCCTCAAAGACATTGATCATTTTTTCTCCTATCGACGGGACGGATCCTTGCGCTCGGAAACAGGCAGTATTCGGGTTCAATGGTCCGGGATCGGGGTAAATCCTTAGGTGAATGAACTGAGCTCCGCCAATCGATTAACACGACTCTGAAAGCTTCAATCTAGGAATACGACTCTCCAGAAACCAGATCATGTCCAGAAACTAGATCATGACTTTTGCAGATGAATACCCTCAGCCCAATTCAGTGGCTCCCGGCAGACGATTTCTTTGAAGGTTTGGCAGGATAACTCAGTGCCCAACCACGATCCCAATATGGCTAAATCGTGATCAAATACCTCCTCAAGCCGTTGCAATTGTTCAGAACGAAGCTCAGGTTTGGATTGAAATGTCCACCAACGCCGGATCTGGGCTCGGATCGACTTAGGCACCAAACGCCGTCGTAATGTTTGCAACACAGGTTGATTCACTAAAAAATCGCGCCATTCACTTTTGCGTAACCGATCACGAGATGCATTAGCCTGCCCAAGCTCCGGATACCAGATCGGCTCTCCTGGATAATCCATAAACTGAGCAATGCGGAGTAATTCGGCCTGAGGATCCTCGCAAAACCGCTCAAAAAAGATCGGAAGGATTGACGTTGATCCATATGCTGCCAGATACGGCTGTAACTGCATACTGTAGCAACTATAGGCGATCAATTCTGGATGGTGATCGATGGCCTGATTGATATCAACCGAGATCACTCGCTGCGACCACTCATGAATATAGTGAGACACTAATCGATCGATCGGATGACGCATCATGTAGATCAACTTGACATCTGGCAAATGGGTTTGGATCCGTTGGATCGTGTGCGGATAGGTAGGCAGCTTTGTGTAATGTGTACTCGACTCTCCTCGCAGATCGCCGGGTTGAGCCTCCTTAAATAGCTCTTGATACCAGTCAACACCACGGGCATAGATCTCATCATTACTAAAGAAATTCGGCTCTTTTAACGAGGTCATGAAGATCCCTGGCTGAGCGGCCAGCTGCTGATGTAGGGTACTGGTTGCACTCTTCATCGCTCCAATCAGAATAAAATCAGGTCGATTTGCCATACCATGATCCATACAATGGTGATCCTCCTTCAGAACAAGAGTGTACGGTCAGAACTAGAGTATACAGTTGGCCCCTTGCTTACAAGATGGCATCGATCGGTAACCCAACCCCCATCATCTGCCGACCAAGACAAATCGACATGACAAGCCCCACAAAAAGCAATGTCGCAAGTAGATCCTGCCGAAAGCAATGCAATTTTTCCAACCAAAGTCCTCGCACAATTGCGAGATATGAGGGTAGATCACTCAACGCAATGGACGTAATCGCTCCTGGGATCCCGAACTGGAAAAATCCTAATGGAACACCGATCACAATGGTTAAGAAGCGTAGGGTGTTGGCCTGAGCAAGATAGATCGGTTTACCAATCCCCATCAAAGCTGGACTCATACTGTAAAACAAAACCGCAAACCAGATCCCAGCACACAAAATGGGTAACATCCACATGGCTTGATCGTAGCGATTATCATACAAAATATCGACAATATAGTCACCCAAACCAACAGGGATCGAGATCACGCAAGCTAAACCCAATAAGACTCGCTGACGTTGTTGTAATAGCTTGGATCGCAGCTCATGACGTGGCATCTCAGATTTGCGCGAGACCGCTGGAAAGATCACTTTATTGCTGATCTGTTTAATCAAGGTCCGAGGCAGACTTGCGAGGGTAAAGGCAATATTGTAAATCCCTAAGAGTTCAAAGGTTAGCAGTTTTCCTAAAATGAGTCGATCAGATTGTTCTGCGAAAAAGACCATAGTTGTTGAGATAAACACCCAGCGGCCAAAGGAAGCAAGATCGTCTAATGAGCGGCGATCCCAGGCGAAACGATGACCTGAATTAGGCAATAAGAGATAACTCCCAACAAGAGTATACAGGCTAGCAGCCCATGCTCCTGAAACCAAGGCCCAGATCGTAGGATGGATCAAGGACCAAACCACCATAACGACAATCGATAAAATGAGTCCTGTTAGGTTAAAGAGCAGCAACTTATCAAGTTTAAGATATCGATTCAGCGAAAAGATCGACATCGAATTAAACCCATTCAAAACAGCAGTAAAGGCAACGATGGGGATCAACCAACGGAGTCGCTCTTCTTCATAAATCTGGGCCATTGGCCAAGCTAGGGCTACACAGATCACCCAGACAAGCAATCCTCGGATCACCTGGATGGTCCAGGCCGTGTTGAGAAACTGACGATCATCGCCTAACTTGCTTTGGATGACACTTTGGCCAATGCCTACGTCGGTAAACAGGCTTAATCCGATTTGTAAGACACTGATCAAGGCCATTAGCCCAAAAAACTCAGGCACGAGCAGGCGGGTCAAGATCACATTGCTCCCCAACCGCAATAGCATCGTGGTTCCAAACCCTAATAAGGTTAAGACAGCTCCACGCATGGCTAGTTGTTTGACAGAAGCCATAAGATGTATCCGATCGAAAGTATCAAAAGTATCAAAAGTAACGTCTGAAGTGATCTAATAGATCTTGACTAGTGTGATCGGTCTGATACGGCTGGAATGGGAGGATCTTGAGGGATTAGACTTGTAGGATCAAGAGGGGATCCGCAATGATCCTCAGTTTCAGAGTTTACACCAAACTGAAATCGATCGGCTAGTCGTCCGGCTTCGTGCTCCAGGGTATGGAAGGTTGCTACTCGTGCTCGGCCCTGCTGTCCCATCTGATTGAGGCGATCAACAGGTGTCTGAAGGACGTCCTGGATGGCAACGGTAAGGTGTTCAACTGATCCAGCCGGAACTAGCCAGCCACAGGTTCCTGGGATCACCAATTCGGGAATGCCTGCCACATAGGTACTCACCACAGGCCGACTTAGGGCGAGAGCTTCCATGATCACCACGGGCAATCCTTCGGCAAAACTGGGCAGGATCAAAGCGCGTGCCGCCAATAGCTGCTCTTTCACCTCTGCTCCCGTGGCCCAACCTGTGATCTGAATGGATTCACGGAGATTGTAGGTTTCGATCAATGCTTCGAGCTGGGGTCGTAGTTCTCCATCTCCAACGAGAACGAATTGAACATGAATGTCTTGATCGGCTAGCAAGCGAGCTGCCTGGATCAATAACAGTTGTCCTTTTTGCTCGGATAAGCGACCCACACAGACTAGCTTTGGGCAATCCGGCACAGGATCCGGGTTCTCTGGAAAAAAGTCTTGCTCCAGTCCACAACGGATCACTTCAATTTTGGGCCACTGATCATATTCACACTGCCGAAAGAGCTGACTCCGACCAAAGGAACTGATCGCTACGACAAACGCGGCGTGCTGGATCTTCTCTCGCAACCGCAGTTCAACGGGGTGATCAAATTCTTCCGGTCCATGTACGGTAAAACTGTAGGAGGGGCCGCCCATCCTGTGGCAGAGCATGGCTACGGTGGTCGAGTTGGTGCCGAAGTGGGCGTGAACATGATCGATCTCAGCGTCGTTGAACCACTGCAGCAAGAGGCAGGCTTCCGCCCAATACGCCAGATGCACGATCACTCCTCGATCCGAACCCCTTCCCACCTGAACGGCGAATCTCAGTCCATGCCACCCTTCTCTAGGCCGAAGCAGCATCAACCGGATCACAGCCCTCAGTAGCCTCCAGGCCACACCGTGCCAGCCACCGTCCAGAACGATCCGTGTTTGAGTTAATTCGGCTTGATCGGCAGGATCAACAAGCTCAGCGGCACGGGAGCGGATGGAGTAGCGCAGGACGGTTAGCCCTCTGGCTTCGATCGCAGCGATTTCCCGGCGGATAAAACTATGACTCACCTTGGGATACTGGTTGATCAAGTAGGCAATCTTCATAGAGACCTCTGAGGATTCCGTTCAGTCCTACACGGGATAACCCCCTCAACCCTACATCGAATCTTGATCCAACGAATGGACCAAGGGACAGGAGATCAACTCAGGCTTGGAGTTCTGCGGGAGTCCGATCGAGGTTCGGAGTGCCAAGTGATCGATCCAACCCTCAACCTTGAAGAGGATCCTGAGATGCCACATCCAGAAACATAGGATCCGCCACACCAACGATGACCTACGGATCCGCTGGGGACGCAGATTGAAGATCAGGATCCTTGGGGGACAAAAGGGCTTCACACTCAGCTTCTAACTTACGGATCTTCTCTTGAAATTCGGTGAGACCTACCTGTCGATCCAAACGGATGGCATGAGGGCGTGCCCACTCTAACCACTGCCGCGCCTTCCGGATCCTACGCTGGGGATCTGACTGTTGGGCCTGAGCGATCCGAAGTTCTGCGATCTCCAGATAGACATCATAGAGAGCTTCTTCCGATTGCCGTTGACGTGCATAGTGCCAAGCTTGGATCTGATACTGAATTGCTTGAAGGATCCGTCCTTGTTGACGAGCAATCGTTGCCAAAAGGCTGTATGTCATCTGGAGAGGTTGAGGAGATTCGATCAGCTGTGCTAGCTCCAGCGACTTCTGGGCACAATCGTTTGCCTCTGCTAGATCCTCTCGCGCTACCCTGATCTGGGCTAATCCCTTCCACGCCCACCGCTGATCGTAATTACCAAACTCGTGCCCCTCAACCACTTCTCGGTATTGACATCCTCTCCACCCAATCGCTAGGCGATATGGGTGGAGATTCCCTGGG
>CAZONZ010000244.1:0-6482 GCA_964581005.1 uncultured bacterium | reverse complement strand
AGGGGGAGTCGGTTGAACAGCCACCGTTTCCTCTGGCTCTGGAGTTGGCTCTGTTTCCAGATCGTCATCATCATCATCGTCTGGATCCTCTTGATCCTCGGCCTCAGCCTCCAGATCCTCGTCCAGAGAGGACTCTAAACTTGACAGATCCAGACCCAAAAAGTCCAGCCAGTTGCTGCCTGTGTCCAACCGAGCAATTTCAACCCCGTCTAGATCATCATCGGGATTAAGCCGCCGCCGTAAGGATCCACGCCGAGTCAGTGGGTTCAGGTCTTCTTCGGCTTGAGCGATCTCGGAAGGGGGGACTGGGATCAACGGGACTTTGGAGAGATCGATCACTAGCGGGGTAGGCGTCGGCTCTGGTTCTGATGCAGTTGCGGCAACCTGAACCTGATGCGGATCTCCTGGCGACAACAGCCACCAAATGCCCACACCGATCCCGCCACAGGAGGCTAGCCAAACCAGCAAAATTAAGAACGGTGACAGGGCTCCTCCCGATCGCGGTTTTTCCTCTAGATCGAGATCTTCGACAACATCTTGAGGTTTTAAGTAGGGGGGATAGTCTACGGCCATGCCCCGCCTGTAAGTGCTGCGAGACTGGGGTTCGCTCCCCTCCGATCCTCTCTGATTCACGTGTGGGGGGCGAGGTAATGGTTGAGTGACGTTAGCCGAGCCCTGAGGAGCGGGACTATGTCCATTGGTGTCGGAGCTGGATCGGCGAGGGTGGGGGAGAGGCAAAAAGGAGGTCAGACCTTGTTGAGAATGGGCACGGGACCACTCCCGAAAGCGATCCAATTCCTGAATCACATCCAGATCTAGAGTGGACAGGGCCTGCCGTAGGGATGGATAGAGGGGTCTGACCTCATCCAACCGAACCGTTGGAGACGACGGCAATGGCGATCTTGTTTGCGGATCAGAGCTAGGGGGTACCGATGCAGATGTTGACATAGCAGGCTTTCTCACCCTTGGCACAAAATCACTTGGAATCCCATCGGGTCAAACGCAGAGATCGGGAGGGATTGATCTCTACCATACCTCTTCTACTATATAGATCGGATTAGGGTTTTGTATTCAGGTAGAGTGCCCGAATATCGATCGGTAAGGTTTGAAACAGACGGAGGCGAGCTTGTTCAGCGATCCGCTCGACTTCAGTGGGGGTCACTTGGTAGCCATCCGCTTGCAGCTGAGCCGCAATCTGCTTCGGTGACCAATGAAATCGATCCGTCAACAATACTATAAACCGCAGATCACCCGGTAAGGCATCCAATCCCTGGATCAGATAACAGGTCAAGGCGGGGGACAGTCCGAGTAAGCTGTGAACCCATTCATCCTGGAGGGAGGCTGGGGTCGAGGTTGGATCAGGAGGGGAGCTAGAGGGATCGGCAAGGTAAGGAGTGGCATAGCGTTGCAGGTAGTCGCTCACGTGATGGTGTAACCACTGACTCATCTCCTGCTGGGCCAGCGTATGCGGATCTAGCTCCTGCAGCTGACGATAGAGATACAACCAGACCCGATGGATCCACCGCACCTGTTCAGCCGGATCAGCCATCCAGCGACTGACCGCTGCGGCCAACTCACGCTCATGCCGACAGAACAGACCCACAAAATAGCGGGCCATCTCAGGATGATCTTGAAAGCGGATCAAGAGCTCCTGATCGGAGTAGATGGCCACCCCCCGTAGCATCGAGGATTGGCATTCGGGCCACGAGCGCGGCTCCATCTTGACCTCCTTGCCGAGACCCGATCGGCGTTAGTTCTGGCTGTCATCACTCTCGTCTTTATCCTTCGCGCCATTGGCCACAGCGTCTTTGAAGGATTTTCCAGCGGTGAAGGCGGGCACGGTGCTGGCGGGAATGATCAGTTTTTCTTTGGTTTTGGGGTTGCGGCCTTGGCGTTCTTTGCGGTGGCGAGCTTCAAAGGATCCAAACCCCACCAGGGTGACTTTGCCATGTTTGCCCTGCTCATCTTGAGTGGCGACCTCTTCCACAATGATCTCCAACGCAGCCGATAGGACAGCATCAGCTTCCTTTTTGGTGACATTGGCTCGATGAGCTATTGCATCCACGAGTTCCTGCTTGTTCATGCGGCTCTCCTCTGCTGTGATTCGGTAATGATCTGATCCACTGGGTCAATGGGTTCGGAGTACTGACATATTCTACAGCCTAGTTGAGGGCGAAACCCCCTCCCAGCCAGGTTTTTCAGCAATTTCGGCTGAATTTTTCCCGATCTTCCAACCCCTGTTGACGTTTATACAACCGGATTGGGCCAAGAGCTCTCCCTTCTGCCAATTGTTTGGGCTGAAATCAGAGGCTGATCCGGACAGGAATCGAGATCCTGTGGCCACCTAAGAGCTTTGATCCTGGGCTTTAAGCTGGAAGTAGGTCATCATCAGCTCTCGACAGATCGGACCGGCTTGACTGCCACCGCCACCGCCACTATTTTCCAGAAAAGCGACCACTACGATCTCTGGAGCTTCGGCAGGGGCGTAGCTGACAAACCAGGCATGAGAGAGACGGGGTGGATCTTCCGCCGTTCCACTTTTGCCCGCAACACTGGGAAATCCATAGGGTAAGGCCACACTCCGACCCGTGCCATAGACAATCACATCCCGTAAGCCCTGCTGCAGAATCTGATCGGTTGTCGCCGAAATGCCCACAGGTTCCCGTTCAAGGGTGACTTCGCCCGTGTTGTTCAAGGCTTGATAGGACAGGATCGGTCGAACCCGCCAGCCCCCATTGGCGACTGCAGCGGTCACCACCGCCATTTGCAAGGGAGTTGCTGTAACGAAGCCCTGGCCGATCGACATATTGACGGTGTCGCCAGCATACCAGGGTTCTTGAATATGTTCCTGTTTCCAGGCTTCATCCGGCACGATCCCATTCGATTCCCCAGTTAATCCCAGTCCCGTTGGCTGACCTAACCCAAAGCGACGTGACCAGTGTTGGATCGGTCCCCCTTTGGTGCCTAGGGCGATCTGGTAGAAAAAGGTATCACTGCTATAGGCCATCGCCTGCCGATAGTTCAAGACTCCAAACCCAGCTCGATTCCAGTCCCAGAAACGATGTCCGGCTACCTGAACGTAGGGGGCTGTACGGAGGGTGGTTCCAGCGGGAAAGATCCCGGACTCGATCCCGGCAGCAGTGGTGATGATCTTAAAGGTGCTGGCGGGTGGGAAGGCTCGCACAGCTCGATTCAAGAAGGGGAACGCTTTTTCCTGGAGGGCAGACCATTGATCCTGGGTGATATGGCTGGAGAAGAGGTTCGGATCAAACGTCGGATAGCTCGCCATGGCCAAGATCGCTCCATCACGGGGATCCATCGCCACGACAGCGCCTTTACGGTTGGCTAGCAGTTGCTCCGCTTTTTGTTGCAGGCGTAGATCCATCGTTAAGGTGACCGCGTGACCTGCTTGAGCCGAGTGTTCTCCTAGGATCTGTAACACTTCCCCAGCCGCATCGACCTCAACCTGGCGTCCCCCCCATTGGCCTCGAAGTAAGGGTTCAAATAATTCTTCCGATCCCATTAACCCAACAATATCCCCCAGGCGGTAGTCCTCTCCGGATTGGGTGTCAAGCTGCTCTGAGGGGATCTCGCCCGTATAGCCCAGGATATGGGCAGCTGTATCTCCATTAGGGTAGTGGCGGATCGCTTCAGCTTCGACGATCACTCCAGGTAGCTCCGGTCCTCGTTCCTCTAGCTCGGTCACGATCGCGGGGCTGGCATTGCGCATGATCCGAACGGGAAGGGGGGATCGGTAGCCGGCTTGTTCAAGGCGATCGCGGATCTCGTCAGCCGGAATGTTGAGATAACCCGCTAAGGTTGGGATCGTAGTTTGCCATTCTTGCGGGGATTGCGCCAGGGGCCAGACAAAGACGGCATGGGAGAGTTGACTTCCGGCCAATAAAACCCCATTGCGATCCATGATCCGGCCTCGCTCTGGGGGATGGGGGATCAATCGGATCCGGTTGTGATCGGCAAGATTGCGAAAGTGATGGTTTTGGATAAGTTGTAGGTAGGCTAGCCGCGATCCTAAGCCGCCCAGTAATAAGGCTGTCGTGAGAAGAAATAGTAATAGAGCCCGATAATTGTGACCCACCGTTTTCGGTTGAGCCAACTTCTGGGGCGGGAGGGAAGTGAGGGGTGCAGGTCGCAACATCGCCATGATCAATATCTCAAGAAGGGCAAGACACTTAAATCAGTAAGGAATGATCAGAATCACGGGAGGCTGGGTTCCCTTTCCAGTGGCAGGTGGGGGGATCCAGTTCGGGATCGGGTTGGAGCCTTAGGATCGGTTCAAACATCACATCATAGAGATGCAGATCAAACCAGAAGGTTGCTCCTTGACCGGATTGGCTTTCCAGGTGAATTTGGGTGTGATGTTTCTCCAGAATGTTGCGCACGATCGCTAAGCCTAAGCCTGTGCCTTCCAACGTATGCACCCGATTTTCCACCCGAAAGAAGCGATCAAAGATACGTTCTTGATCTTCGAGATCAATGCCGATGCCTGTATCGGCTACGGCTACCCGGACAGTGCTCTGGCCTTGATGAGGTTGCGAGATCGCGTGATGGGCATGGATCGTGACCTGGCCACCGGGAGGGGTAAATTTGAGGGCGTTGCCAACCAAGTTGGTCAGGACTTGCAGTAAGAGATCATAGTTGCCCCAAACGAGTGGTAGATCGATGTCAACCAGTTTGCGTAAGTGAATGCCTTTGTCTTGAGCATTGAGCTGGTAGGTGCGTAGGGTTTGTTCCACTAGGGTGGGGAGCTCAACCCCTTCAAACCGATACTGTTTCCCGGACTCTAGGCGAGATAGATCCAGAACATCATTGACCAGGCGTGCTAAGCGATCGGTTTCTCGATTGACGATCTCTAAATATTCCCGTTGCTGATCGGGGGAGACTTGATCCCCAAAGTCATGCAAGGTTTCGATGTGAAATTTGATGTTGGATAACGGGGTGCGGAGTTCGTGGCTAATGTTGCTGATGAATTGGCCTTTGGCTTCGTTTAGCTCCACTTCACGAGTAATATCCTGGACCGTGATCGCAATCCCTTTCACACTGGCCCGCCGCTGATCAAGCACCGTCGAAAGCAGCACTCGGATCACTCGTGAGGAGGGTTCCATCAGGGTGACGCGAAATTCTTGGTTTTCGATCTCGCCACGACTCATCTGGAAGAGAGGGCGGGTGAGCTGGGTTTTCAAGGGTTCCGGCAAATGATAGAGCACGGACTGGCCCAGGATCGTTTTGCCTTCCCAGCCGAATAATCGCAATGCTGCCGGGTTGACGAGCAGGATCTCTAGGGATTCATTGAGCAACAGAGCTGCATCGGCAATGGTGGAGACGAGGATCTCTAGCTTGGCTTTGGCGGCAGTGATCGCTTCGATGTTTTGCTCCTCATAGCTTTGCAAGCGTTCCGCCATTTCGTTAAACCGTCCCACCAACTGAGCCAGCTCTCCTCCTACCGGCAAAGAGATCCGCTGCTTAAAATTCCCCTGGGTGATCCCTTCCACTCCGGCCACCAGATCTTTAATGGGCTGAGTAATGGTGAGGGCATTGACGACCGATCCCAGGATCGCCAACACCCAAACCGAGATGAACACGCCGATCGAGACTTCTTTGGCCAGCTGAGAGGATCGTTCCAGGGTTGAGTTGGGGTTGATGCCCAGGCCCAAGGTGCCCAGAAATTGATGGTGGAAGTAGATCCCGACAAACAGATCGGTGACGATCCCGCCGGGGGTTTTGTGGGTGCGAACGATCGGGTTATTTTCGATCGGGGGCCGATTATCGGGGAGTTGCATCCGGCGGGTCAGGTTGAGGGAGGTTTTCACCTCTGGGTTGGAGAAGGGGATGCCGTAGTAGATATCGCCATTCGGATCGGCGTAGAGCAAATAGCGAATGCTGCTGGTGCTTTCGTAGTATTGCTTGGAGAGTTGGGCCACTTCGGCAATATTGTTGTCGCCGATCAGGGGAGCCACGTTGGCAGCCAGGAGTAAGCCGAGATCGCGGCCAAAGCGGGTGTTATTGAATTGCACATCCTGCTGCACATTTCCCACGGCCCAAAAGGTAAAGCTGCTCACCACCAGCGAGACGGCCAAGGTAGCGACAAACAGAAGCCGTGTTTCCAGCCGCAGATTGTGGGTCAGCTTAAACCACCAGCGCTGCAACGATCCCATGGGTTGTGGATCCATAACACTTGGGCGAAGGGAAGAATTGATCTTGCCCTTATTTTGCCACGCCCCCCCTAGGTTTTCCGCAAGTTTGCCACAACCCCAACCGGATCCTCTAGATCCAGAGACCGATCCTCCAAGGTCTAAATCCCAAAGCTGTGATCCTCCGGGTCAACGATCATTCTGTACTGAGGTCTTTCTAGCTTTTGCAGCAGGGGACACGACGGTCGTTGCGATCCTTGCTATACTCTCAGAGATCTTCGGCGCGCCGCTGAGCTGGGCATTCCGCACACTGTACCCTAAGATCCCGCTTTC
>CAZONZ010000243.1:2471-6506 GCA_964581005.1 uncultured bacterium | reverse complement strand
CGGGCTGAGCAAGAACACCAACAGGCTGAACAAGAACACCAACGGGCTGAACGGTTGGCTCAGCGGTTACGAGAGCTTGGTGAAGAGCCTAATGCTCTCTAACGAATCGTGGGAATCCTATCCACAATCATGAAATTTTTGTTTCACACGATTCAGATTTGAGTGAAAAGTGGGAACTGTGACCGATCGCGTCCAAAGTCTTTAGTTAGGAGCTCAGGAGGGTCTCGTCAGGCTCTAACCTGTTAGAGTACTGGGATCGAACACGCGGGTTGAGGGTCAGAGGGTGGAGAAAGGAACGCTGGTTGAGTTTCGGCATCAGAATCATCGCCTCCTGGCCGTGGTCCAGGGAACGGAAGGGAAGAAAAATCTGGTGCTGGAGGTTGCTTCAGGTCAAACCTATAGTGTCCACCCCCGCCAGATCGCCTTTGCTATTCCTGGAACCCAGTCGTTTACCCCTGATCAGATCCCAACCTTTCAGGAGGCGGTTGAGACCTTGCTCGATCCGGAAAATCTGGCAGTTGCCTGGGAACTGGTTCAAGATGATCGTCAGGCCCTAGAGTTAGCCGATATGACCCAGATCTTGTTCCCAGAGATCTCTCCTGTGACAACGTATGCAACTCACCGATTGTTGTCCGAGGATCGGATCTATTTCAAGCAAAAAGGAGAAGCTTACGAGCCCCGTCCCAGTAGCCAGGTGAAAGAGATCCAGCACCAGATGGCGGTCACACTACAACGGGAACAAGAGCAAGCCGCATTTGAAGCTCATCTCCGTGAAACGCTAGCGAATCCCAGTGCATCTCCTCCTTGGACTCCGACAGAACGATCCCGCTTGGAATGTTTGGAACGGTTTGCCCTGCATGGTGAAGCGGCTTCGGATCGAGAGCAAGCGATCAAGTTGCTAAATCTCGTCAATCGATCGCCCACCCCAACAACCGCATTCACCACTCTGGTCGATCTGGGAATCTGGAGTCGGCATGAGAATGTATCTTTGCGCTTGAGCGGGATCCCAACCCAGTTTCCTCCCGATCTGGAGATATTGGCGGCGTCGTTGATGAGCGATCCACCCCCAGATAATGCAGAGCGCCTGGATCTAGCTCATTTACATACCTACACGATTGATGATGCTGCAACTCGTGATATTGATGATGGTCTCAGTATCGAGTGGTTGCCAGAAGGTCGAGAACGGATCTGGGTCCATATTGCTGATCCCACCCGTTGGTTAGCACCGGGACATCCTCTGGATCTAGAAGCGCGCCGTCGGGGAACGAGTGTGTATTTGCCGGAGCGTGTGATCCCGATGTTCCCTTCGATCTTGGCGACAGGACCGATGAGTTTAATTCAGGGAGAAGTGCGGGCAGCCCTGAGTTTTGGGGTGGTGCTTGGATCCGATGGCCATATTGAGGAAACCGTGATCCGGCCCAGTTTGATCCGGGTATCCTACCGACTCACCTATGAAGATGCTGATGAGATGTTGGAACTAGGGGCTGAACGGGAATTGACGGCTTTGGCTGCAGCGGCTCAACTGAGGTTTCAATGGCGGGGACAGCAAGGCGCGATCATGATCGGGATGCCGGAGCAAGATATCAAAGTGGTGGATGAGCAGCCTCTGTTGCGAGTGATCGAGGATACCCCAGCCCGACTATTGGTCGCTGAAATGATGGTGTTAGCCGGGGAAGCCTCAGCCACGTTTGCCAGTGAGCATCAGATCCCCATTTTCTATCGCGTTCAACCCACCCCAGAGCTCCCGCCGCAGGAAGAGTTGGATCAATTACCTCCTGGAGCCGTGCGATCGTTTGCTTTAGTGCGCTGTATGCAACGGGCGGAGATGACGATCGTGCCTGCTCGCCATGCAGGATTGGGTCTAGAAGCGTACACTCAAGTCACCTCACCGATCCGACGCTATGCCGATCTGATTTCACATTTTCAAATCAAGGCGTTTTTGGCCGGGAGCGAATGTCCGTTTACGCCAGAGGATCTAAAGCTATTGATCGAGGCATTGGAGCCCTGCAGTTATGAAGCGGTGCAGGTGGAGCGCAAGAGCAAGCGGTATTGGAGCTTAGAGTATTTTCGCGTCCAACCCCGCCGATCCTGGAGAGCGCTGGTCCTGGGCTATTTGCGAGAAGTGGATGATTTGGTCCTGGCCATGATCGATGAAGTCGCTTTCCGGGTGCCCGTCCAATTTAATCGGCATGTTGAGCTGGGGGAATGGGTGGAACTGGATCTGCTGAGTGTCGATCCGCGCTCCGATGTGATCGAGTTTCGGGAACGGAGTCCGGTTGGGGCTCAATCATGATCAGATCGCAATTCACTTGGAAACACTAGGGGTAGTGTGGGTTGGATGTGTGATCTGAGAGACAAGGATGGATGCTAAGCTGACTGGATCAGGATTTGGAGGGTTGCCGATTGAGCCTGCGTCTGTTCGTATTTAGGGATGGGGTGGTGGGTAGGATTTCTGGGAAAAGGTCTGCTAGAATCACTCTCGACTTCTCCTCTGCCTCCATGCCTGGTGTAAGGACTGCTCTATGATCCCCTCGATCTCTCTGCGCTCCCGTCAATCCACCCCCAATCGTCAACCGATCGATCCGGTCACGGCCCTGACGCACAAGCTTGTCTTTGCCTCTCTGTTCCCTCGCCACAGTCGCCGATCGGGGTCCACTGAGTCTTCTGGATCACCTCGTTACCTCCGATCCAGGCTGGGGTCGCTTGTGATCTTGACAGCAGCTCTACTCTGGGGATCGATGGCGCTGGATCCAACAGTCTTTGCCCAAACCACCTTAGATGTGAATACAGCCGATCAGCAGGCCAACCCCACGATTCCACCTCTATCACCCAATCTGCGGGTGATCTATGTCGATTCGGTGAATGGCAGTGACACCCAAGGGAACGGCTCTCAGGCATCTCCCTTCAAGACGATCACCTATGCGACTCAGCAAGCAGCCGCTGGCACGGTGATCCAGTTGCTACCGGGTCAATTTACAGCTGAATCGGGTGAAGTCTTCCCCATTATCCTGAAGTCGGGCCAGATCTTGCGGGGGGATGAATCCAATCTAGGGGAGCGCCACCAGCTTATTGGGGGAGCAGATTATGTCAGTGTCACGATGTCGCGCCAGAACGTTTTGATGTTGGCAGAAACGGGATCGGAAATTCGGGGAGTCACCATGCGCAATGAAGGGCGACGTGGCTATGCCCTCTGGCTGGAATCGGCAGCACCGAAAGTCTATGCCAACAGCTTTGTGGGAAATGTCCATGACGGGATCTTTCTAACCGGAGAATCGAATGCCTGGATCGAGGGGAATCGGTTTTATCAGAACGGGGCTAATGGGATCTCGATCTTGGGGACATCGCGGCCTACAGTGGTGAACAATCTCTTCCAGGAAACGGGGTTTGGCATCATCGTTGATCAGAAATCAGCTCCAGAGATCCGGGATAATCGCATCATTCGCAATCGTAGTGGTGTGGTCGCTGGCGGCACCTCTCAACCCAAGCTCCGGAACAATCTCATTAGTGAAAATCTGGCTGCTGGGTTTGTCGCCATTACCCAATCTCAACCGGATTTGGGCACTGCCCAGGATCCAGGGAACAACGTGTTTGAAGGAAATGGAGAATTGGCGATCCATAACTCCACCAGGGGCGGGATCCAACTGATCGCTTACGGCAACTCCATTACAGGAGACACCAAAGGCGCTGTCGATACCAGTGGACAGGCGACCCTTGCCAGCACCCCTAGCACAGCTCCCGGCACGATCGCATCTGGATCGGTTTCCCTCCCCACTGCTCCAACTGCTGCAACCACACCGGCTCCAACAACAGGATCTCAACCAACCGGATCCCAAGCAGAAGGATCTCAGCCAACCGCAGCCCAACCTACCGGATCTCAGCCAACTGGATCCCAGCCCTCAGGAGCGCAAGCAACCGGATCCCAAGCAACCGGATCCCAAGCAACCGGATCCCAAGCAACCGGATCCCAGCCTACCGGATCTCAGCCTACGGAATCCCAGCCTGATGTTGTTTCTCCCACCTTACCTGCAGCATCTA
>CAZONZ010000243.1:0-2371 GCA_964581005.1 uncultured bacterium | reverse complement strand
CAGCCTACGGAATCCCAGCCTGATGTTGTTTCTCCCACCTTACCTGCAGCATCTAACCCTGGTGAGCAGATCCCGACAGCCTCATCTCCAAGCGCCACGGTTCCCCCCACTCTCCCAACCTTGGCTCCAACCCCTCCAGCCTCGGTAGCCAACTCCGCACCCACGTCTTCACAACCCTCCCCCTCAACCCCCACAAATTCCAGTCCATCGATCGTGTTTGAACCTGTTCCCTTTAGCCCAAGCGAGCCTAGCGGATCAGGATCGTCTGAACCAGCTGGATCTCCTCCTGCTTCTCCTCAACCTGTTGCAGCCGAACCTCAGGCAACCCCAACGCCGGAGCTGATCGACATCACAACCTTGATCCCAGTTGGTAGCCGCAATCCCCAGACCGCTTCATCGGGATCCACGGAATCCACAGGATCAACAAGCTCATCGTCCTTGCCAGAGCCACCCACTCTCAGTGCCGCCAATCCTTCCCCAGCTCCAACCGCCAGCCCAACCGTAACAGCCAACCAACCTGCAGCTCAGTTCCGAGTTCTAGTGACTCCAACAGGGGACAATGATCTGGGTCGCCTGCAACAACTGATCCCAACGGCGCAACCGATCACATTTAATGGCCGTAACGTCTTCCAGGCTGGACTCTATGACAACCGCCAAACGGCTCAGGCTGTTCTGGATCAGCTGCTCGAAGCCGGGTTTGAAGCGATCGCAGAGATCATTTTTGCTCAGTAATGTGGGGCAAACTGCATTGCTACCCGCATCAACGATCATGACCCCTTGCCCAGGAATCTCAGCACGATCTGGTTAAACAACTCTGCTGATTCAATGTGGGGAAAGGCAGCTCCCGGCAGGATCTCACAGGTGACTTCAGGACGGATCTGGCGATAGCGTTCAGCCTGTTGAGGCGAAGTCAACCGATTTTGATCACCCCAGATCAACACCATCGATCCAGCAAAGGCTTCAAAGTCAGCAGCGATCGGTAAATTTAGCTTACCCGTGAGGAAGGATCGGGGGGCAAACTGAGCTCCAGCTTGGTGAGCACTGGTGTAGTAGTAATCCGAAATGGTATCGAGATCCGGGTAGTTGGGTGTAAATAAACTTTGTTCGGTGAAAAGTCGTGTTGTGAAGGGGGAGACGATCCCGTAGTAGAGAGACAGTCCAACCACAGGTAAACTCAACATGCCATACGCGAGATCCCGCAGCAGATCGGCCATAGGGGATGTCTCAGAGGTGAGCCTATTATTGCCCAGCGGAGCCACCAGCACAACTTTGGGCCAATAGCCTGGATCCTGACAAGCGGCTCGCAGCACAAAACTAGCGGCGAGAGAGTTTGCGATCGCGTAGGTGGGTTGAGTGATCACCTCACGGGTAAAATCCCGGAGCAGTTCAGCATAGAGCGCTCCAGTGTACTCCAGATCCGGTCGATCGGAATTGCCCCAGCCCAACAGATCGATGGCATAGGTTCGGTAGTGTTGCCCCAACTCCGACAGCACCGACCGAAACTCATAACTCGAAGCGCCTCCCCCGATCCCATGCACCAGCAATAACGGCTCCCCTTGCCCCAGCACTTTGTAAAAGATCCGAAATCCATGCCAGGTATAGATCCGACTTTCACCCGGAAGCATACTCTTGAGGGGTTGAGTTGTACTGGAGATCAAAGCGTTCAGACTCGCTAAAGCGCCTAATCCCACACCCACGGTTAAGATCCCGTTTTTGACCAAATCTTCAACCCCCTTCAACGGTGCAACTAGCGCAGATCGATGTGATCCTTTAGGCTGTTCCCAAATAGTCATGATCGAGATCCCCTTGTCGATCCAACAACGTCCCCGTCAAACAAGCCCCAGTCAACACAGCTCCCTCCCAATGGGCGAGTTCCAGCTGAGCACAGAGCAGATTAGCCTCGGTTAAATTCGTGCCTCGCAAGATCGCCCCCTGCAAGTTCGCCTCCTCTAGATCCACATGAGTCAGGTCGGCCCCCGACAAATTCGCGTAGGCTAGATCCGCCTGTTGCAGTTGGGTTCGGGCTAAAGTTGCTCCCCGCAGATCGGCCCCCCGCAGATCAATCCCACTCAGATCCAGATCGGAGAGGATCGCCCCCGCTAGAAAGGCTCCCCCCAAACTGATCCCTTGTAAACTGGCATCCAGGAAGGTCACCCCTCGGAGATCGGCGTTGCGAGTATCGGCTGAATCAAGCAAAGCCCCCGTCAAATCAGCTCCTTGCAGATTGGTTCGCAGGTTGGCTCCCCTCAGATCAGCTCCCGCCAGCCGAGCCCCCCGTAGATCGGTGTGTGACAAATCTGTATGAGCCAGTTGAGCTCCCGTCAGATCAGCGCCCGCTAGATTCAATCCTTCAAACTGTTGAAATTTCCCC
>CAZONZ010000242.1:0-6508 GCA_964581005.1 uncultured bacterium | reverse complement strand
AACTGAATGATCTTGGCATCAACATTCAGATGCGCGGTCAGGCAAGGTCGTGGGGCAAACCAACCACTTGCACGATCTTGTATCGCAATGGCAAGTGGTTCGCATCCATCACCGTCAATGTCGAGTCAGTGTCTAGGACTTCTGGCCCTGGTGCTGTCGGCATTGATTTAGGGTGCCAGGATGCCGTTACGTTCAGATGGAATCGAATCGTCCGAGTCATGAGTCTCCTTGAGAGTCTGTAGTTTTTGCTGGAGGATGGAAGGGTTCTCGGCCTGAACTTCTCTGATCAGGACCTCACTAGCTTCAATGTCCTCAAGGATCTGCTGCTGGTGATCGTGGTAGTAGGCCAGGGCAGCATAAACATCAGCCAGCGTGATTGCAGGGTGCCCTGTGACGATCTCATCGGGGGTCATGCCCAAGCGCTCATGCCAGATCACAATGTCTTGAACTCGGATGCGATGACCTGTGATGGTGGGTTTACTGCCACAAACCCCAGGAGAGATCGAGATGTGCTCTACGCTGATGGCTGGCATGACAAACTTGTCCATACTCTGCTGTAGAGTGATCGTAACAGTTCCAGCCATGCTTTTGATCTGAAATGAGAGTGGCTTCACCTCAAAGGATCGCCTCTGGTGTGAGCTCAGGATCCCACTGGGGTTAGCAATTGCCGGAGTCACAGGCAACTGGGGTGTTGCCCGATCCGGTGATAGTTCCACCATTGTTGTCAATATTGGCACCCGATCCAGCCAGGTTGGGAGCAGGGATTCCGAACAGATTGGAGTAGACCCTGAGGGTTCCAAAGCTGTTATAGATCCCGCCACCATTCAAGCCTGCAGAATTGCCACTGAGGGTACTATTGCGAATGCTGACGGTTCCTTGAGTGTTGACGATCCCGCCACCAGTGAAGGTTGAGGAATTACCACTGAGCGTGCTGCCGATGATGTCGAGACTTGATCCAAAGTCGTTGATGATCCCGCCACCACCTGCTGCAGAATTGTTACTGAGTGTACTGTTGCTGAGGCTGAGGGTTCCACCAATGAGGATCCGGCCACCAATATCCGCTGCGGTATTACCTGTGATGAGGTAAGGATCACTCTGGCTGGCTTCGATCCGATGGAAATTCGCGGTAGTCTCCCCCTAGAGCCTCTACAATTGTGCGGGTATTGGCCACGATCATCTTGATATAGGTGTCTGCCTCACTCCCCTCCTCCCCGATCGAATCGGAATACAGCTCTTGCTCAGTCAGCTTAACCCCAGCTTCCTCAGCCACAGTCCTGATCAAGGCTGGGTTGATCGTGGTCTCTGCAAAAATAGCGGGCACATTGGCAGCTTTGATCGCATCCGCTAAACGAGCCACAGTCCGGGCACTGGGCTGTTCCTCGGTACTGATCCCAATCAAGGTTCCTCCAGGCTTGAGACCATAGGCTTGAATGTAGTACTCGAAGGCGTCGTGAGTGGTCACGAGGGTGCGATTGTTCTCAGGAATAGTAGCTATCTGCTGGCTAACCCACTGATCCAGCCGTTCCAGCTCTGCTGTTAACTGAGTTGCGTTCCGATCAAACACCACTTCATTCTCAGGAGCTAGCTCAATCAAAGCATCTCGGATCGTATGGACTATCGGAATGACATTGGCAACATCTCCCCAAACATGAGGATCCGGTTCCTGACGCCCCTCATACTCAGTAAGGATAGGATCCTTGACAACTTCAGCCAGAGGGATCCGGATTGCTGCTGATCCAACCGAATTGATTATCTTGATCAGGGCAGGTTCCAGGTTATAGCCGTTGTAGAGGATGAGATCTGCCTCTTCCAAGGTCACGGAGTCTGTAGGCACAGGTTCATAGATGTGAGGATCCACTCCTGGCTCCAGGATCCCCGTATGGTGGATCTGATCTCCACCCACCCATTCGGTCCAGTCCGCAATCATCGTACTGGTGGAAACAACCTTGGGACGCGGTTGGGCCTCAACAGCCAGTCCCCACACGCTCGATAGGCCGATCGCCAGAGCCGTTACAGCGACTAGGCTCCTCAACCTGCGATGGATCATTCTACTCCCCTTTCATAATCGTTTCATTTTTGATGATACACTAGCTCAGTGGGAATATGAGACAAATATGAAATCAACAGTGAGCCCTACGGTGGCAGCAAGCCTAGACTCAATCACTATCCAGGAGCTGACGGTTCACTACCGCACAACTTTGGCTCTAGACCGGATCACTCTCCAGATCGATCCAGGTCAGCTGGTGGGCATCATCGGCCCCAATGGAGCAGGGAAGAGTACTCTGATCAAAGCCATGCTGGGTTTGATCCCAACGACACAGGGATGGGTGAGTTACCAGGGGTTACCGCTATATCGCCATCTGGATCAGGTTGCCTATGTGCCGCAGCGATCGGCTATTGACTGGACCTATCCTGCAACGGTTTGGGATGTGGTGATGATGGGGCGGGTGAAGAAGACGGGCTGGTTTCGACCCTTTGCCTCAACGAGTAAGCAATTAGTCCTGCAAGCTCTGGATCGGGTGGGAATGCTGGATTATGTGAACCGTCCGATTGGGGATCTTTCCGGAGGCCAACAGCAACGGGTCTTTCTGGCTCGATCGCTAGCGACGGAAGCCCAGATCTATTGTTTTGATGAGCCCTTTGTTGGAGTCGATCAAAAAACAGAGGGGATCCTGTTTGAGATCTTTGCGGAACTGGCCCAGGCCAACAAGATAGTGATCGTGGTCAACCATGATCTAGGAGAATCGATCACTCACTTTGACGAGTTAATCCTGCTGAATCGGGAGCTGATCCGGCAAGGATCGCTCCAGCAGGTGCTCCACCCCGAATCCATGCATCGTGCTTATGGTGGATGGGTCATGTTTCATGGGGCACAGGAGGCTGCCTGATGCTAGAGCTTGTTCTCGATCCTCTCAGCTACATGTTTATGCAGCGCGCTTTGGTGGTTGCGGTAGCGGTGGGGATCATTTGTGCAGTGATGGGTAGTTATCTGCTCGTACAACGGATGGCTTTATTGGGAGATGCGATCAGTCATTCTCTTCTCCCAGGGCTAGCCATAGCCTTCAAACTGGGGATCAACATGTTTGTGGGTGCGTTCGTTGCGGGCCTGTTGAGTACGGTCTTGATCAACTGGATCCGTAGCCGCACGTCTATCAAAGAGGATGCTGCTATGGGGGTTGTCTTTTCGGCCTTTTTTGCTCTAGGGATCATTTTGATCAGTTTGATTCAGAAGGAAGCCAAGGTCGATCTCAATCATTTTCTTTTTGGCAATATTTTGGGGGTGACTCAGTCTGAGGTCTATATAACTGTGGGGATTGCGATCGGGGTTCTACTGATCGTGATGCTCTTGTTTAAGGAGTTGCTCTTCTATAGTTTTGATCCGATTGGAGCCCAAGCGGCAGGACTGCCTGTACATCTGCTCAGCTCAGGGCTGATGATGTTGATCGCATTAACTCTGGTGGCCAGTATGAAGGCTGTCGGTGTGATCTTGATCTTGGCTTTGATGATCACCCCAGGAGCAACAGCCTATCTATTAGTTTCCCGTTTGCATTTCGTGATGCTGATCGGATCGGGGGTAGGCGTCTTATCCAGTATTTCAGGGATGTACTTGAGTTTCTACTTTGACTTACCTTCAGGCCCCACGATCGTGATGGTGGCGTTTGGTCTATTCTGTTTGGCCTTTCTGTTCAGCCCCAAGCAAGGGATCCTGACTCAACCTCAGTCCAAATCACCTATGCAAAACCCGCTTTGGAGAGAGTTCAAGTCCTTGTTGGGCCGATCGGGTTGATCCATCGTTAACCCAACCAATGCTCAACTGTGCTAGGGGCACTCAAAAAAGGGGAACATCGATCGCTCATCCAGATCCTTACGAAGATCCCCAGATATTGGGGAGGTTCAACACAAATCCAGGTAAACGTGGATCTCCACTGAGGGTGACTGGATCCTGGAGCATATCCACGCCAGCATTGGGGCGATAGATCCAGACCTGTCGAGTTTGGAGATCGATGAACCATCCCCACTTCACTCCCTGATCGATAGCGAAAGAGTTCCTGCCGGTTCATGGGCCTGAAAGGATGAAGTAAGTGTGATCCGAACTGGATAAGATCGCGGATCGGAGGTCAGGGTAGGGGACATAGCGATTGATCTCCATACCCATGCGATCCTAGTCTAGAACAGTTGGCAGTTGGTTCAAAATCGATCCCGATCGTGAGGTTCCTCCAGGTTGATGAGTGGACCTTTGGGCACGATCCGGGTGGGATTGACGTTGGGATGACTGCGGTAATAATGGATCTTAATATGATCAAGGTGGCAAGTTTCGCGGATCCCTGGAGTTTGATAAAGATCCTTGAGGTAATTCCAGAGATTGGGATAATCCACGATCCGCTGCAGATTACATTTAAAGTGAACCGTGTAGACAGGATCGAACCGCAGTAGAGTCGTGAACAGACAAATATCAGCTTCGGTTAAACGATCCCCGCATAAGTAGCGTTGGTGATCGAGTACGCTTTCCCAGTGATCTAAAGCTGCAAATAGTTCAGTAACTGCTTCATCGTAGGCTGTTTGTTGGGTGGCAAAGCCGGCTCGATAAACCCCATTGTTGATCGGTTGGTAGATCGTATCAATCACATGATCGATTGAATCCTGGAGATCCTCAGGACAGAGGTTGATTGACGATCGGGCAAGGGCCTCAAACTCAGTATCCAACATCCGAATGATCTCGCGGGATTCGTTATTGACGATGGTATGGGTTTGTCGATCCCAGAGGACGGGAACTGTGACACGGCCTGTGTAGTGCGGATCGGCCTTCAGATAAAGTTCTCGCAAGTACTGAGCCTTGTAGATCGGATCTGGAATCGATCCAGGAAAATCAGAAAAGGCCCAACCCTGATCCCCCATCTCCGGATCAACCACGGAGACGCCGATCGCTGCATCTAATCCTTTTAACTGGCGCAGGATCGCGGTGCGGTGTGCCCAAGGACAAGCCCAGGAAATGTAGAGATGATATCGATCGGACTCTGGTTGGAATGAAGTGGATCCATCCGCCTTAATCCAGTGTCGGAATGTGGTGGAGGGCCGCAGAAAACGTCCCTGCTGATCCTCTTGTTCACGTTCAGTCACCCATTGGCCTTCGATCAACATTCCTAATCCCATAATCTTTCCCTGAGTAAGTTTTTCCTTTCCCATACTAAGTGGCCAAGCAATAGATCTAGTTGCACGGACTAGATCCTGAGGTCTTAGGCAATGTATTACGAACGATCACTCAACAAAGATGCATGGGTAGCCTTAAGAGTTTCCAATAGCTCCAAGCCCAATTTCATCATATTGAGACTGCAGCCACGGGAGTTGGGGCCGTGGTAATCGCTGCCACCTGTGATCAGGAGAGCGTACTTCTTGGCTAGATTCAGCAACATCTTGACATCGCTTTTATCGTGTTCGGGATGATAGACTTCGATCCCTAGTAGACCGGCGTCCACGAGTTCACGGAGAGTCCGCTCGATCGAATTGCCTCGAAACAAAATCGGATGCGCCCAAACCGGAACGGCTCCACAGGATCGGAGCAACTGCACCCCGTCGATCGCTGTTAATTTTTTGTAAGGGACATAAGCAGGCTTGCGATCGCCAATCAATCGATCAAAGGCTGCTTGCTCAGTGGGCACATGACCGGCTCGCACTAAAGCTTGGGCAATGTGGGGACGCCCTGGGGTCACGATCCCTTCCGGCAACTTGATCGGATACCCCAACGCAGCCAAGATCTGGACCATCCGCTCGGCTCGCTCGATTCGATCCTGATGCAGCTCCTGCAAGGGTTCTGCTAAGCGATCTCGATCGGGATAAAACCCTAGCACGTGGAGGGGTTGACCATAGAAGGTGGTGCTAAGTTCCAAAGCAGGCACGATCTCTACACCATTGGTTGCTCCAGCGATCCAGGCTTCATCCCAACCCACCATCGTGTCATGATCCGAAATGGCTAGAGCTTTTACCCCTGCGGCAGCAGCGGCCTGAACCAATTCAGTTGGGGTCAGAGATCCATCGGAACAGGTGGTGTGGCAATGAAGTTCAAGCATGGCAACGGTGAGTCAGAAACGATCGAGGCTTTCCCCCAAGCTTACGAGTGATTGATGGGTTCTGTCGATGGACCTGCAGAGGACTGAGGATCCTGAGGATCTTGAACTGTTTGGAGGAGCCATGCTCGGACCAGCTTCGGCCAGATCACCAAAAAATAAACCCACCAGATCAGGATCGGGACAGTGACCAAAACAGTTACCCAAACCGTTTGGAATAGGAGCCAGGATCCACCAACCATCCCGATGCCTGTGAGTAGAATCGACCAGGGCTGACACCACCAGGGTTTATGATCCCAAGGATTAAGCGAAGTTGACATGGTTCGTTCCCTTCCGATGACCTTTTCTCTATACAAAGCTATACTCTACGCAGGTAAGATCTGGATTTTCCTGAATGACTGAAACTTCCAGGTCAAGAGACTTGCTAAGGACTTCTTCTTCTCTGT